>CAMKGX010000002.1 GCA_946412355.1 uncultured Clostridia bacterium | reverse complement strand
CGCAGTAGACTGCAATCCCATTGTCAAAAAACGGCATAGCCGTTTTTTGACAGGCGCAACACCGTGCCGTCGGCATCCGCCGACGGCACGGTGTTGCGCTTTCTATCTTACGCTTTCGCCCTCATTTCCTCCGCCGGATAATATCCGACACGTCCTGCAGTGAGATAAACGCCTTGCTGTCAATGCCCTGCACGATCCGCCGCAGCTTGTTGATCTGGAAATGGTTGACGATGAAGTAGAGAATCTGTTTTTCCTGCTTGGAGTAGCCGCCTATGGCCTCCACAATGGTGCCGCTGGCCTTGAACTCCTCCGCCAGCGCGTCGGAGATCTCCTGTGCCCTGGTGGTGACGATCATGGCGCACTTGGACCGGTCAAAGCCCTCGGTGATAAAGTCCACCGTCTTGGAGCCCACGAAGTAGGTGACAATGGAGTACAGCGGCAAGACCCAGCTGTTAATGACGATGCCGCACACGATGTACAGCGCCGTGTTGAACGTCATCACAAACGTCCCCAAGGAAATGCCCAGGTTTTTGGCGAACAGCACCGACAGCACGTCGATGCCGTCAATGGCGCCGCCGTGGCGGATGGTGAGTCCGCTGCCCACGCCGGAGACGACGCCGCCGAAGATGGCGCACAGCAGCAGATCCGACCCCGCCAGCGGCGAGATAAAGGAAACGTCCACCGGCAGCACGTTCATGATCAAATAGGACGCCAGGGAGTAGATTCCCACCGCGTAAATGGAGTACACCGTAAACGCCAGCCCCTGCCGCCGCAGTCCCACCAAAAACAGGGGGAAGTTGAAAATCACCAGAAACAGCGGCAGCGACCAGCTTGTCGGCGTCACCTGATCCAGCAGCATGGAAAGGCCCGACATGCCGCTGTCGTACAGCTTCACCGGGAAGAGAAACATGGTCACGCCAAAGGCGTTGACGCACCCCGCCAGCGTCAAAAAGAGAAAGTTCAGGGGCTTTAGCTCCCGCAGCTCCTTGTGGAGATTCTGCCGCAGCTCCAAGAACAGCTGTTTCATCTCATTCCGCCTCCTCATATTGCACTCGCACCCGCCGGAGATATTGGGCAAAGTCCTGTCGCACCGTCTCCGGGCCTATGATTTCCGCCCGCTGCCCAAACTGGAACACCCAGCCGTACAGCGTGGGGCTGATGTCCACCGTGGCCGTCACCATCACCCGGTCCCCATCGGGCCGGACGTGGCAGTCGGTGCCGAATCGGTCCAGCGCCGCGTTCAGCAGCCCCTTGTCCAGCCCCAGCGTCACCGTGGCTGTCTCGCCGCTGAACATATCCACCATGCTCTTGGCGTACTGCCCCAGGTCGAAGCCCGCCGGCAGTGGCGCGCGTTCCGCCGCCTCCACCTGCAAGCCCTCCATCCGGTCCAGCCGGTAGTTGCGGTATTTTCCCGCCCCGCTGTCGTAGGCCACCAGATAGTAGTGCTTCTCCACGCACAGCGCCACCGGGTCGATGACGTAGCGCTGACCCTCTCGGCGGTATACCCGGGTGCCGTCCGCGCCCCAGTCAAAGTACCGGAAGGAGATTTTCTTGTTCTCATTGATAGCGGTGTTGATGCCGTCCACGGCGTAGTAAAGCTGCTCATTCAGCGTTCTGGGCCGTGACATCACGTACACCTGCCGCCGCATGGCCCTGGCCTGGTGGCGGCTGGCCAGCTTTTCCAGCTTGGTGATCAGCTCCATGCTCTTGCGCTGGGTCAGGAAAGGGGAGGCCTGCACCACGTCCACCAGCATTTTCAGCTCCGGCAGTTGGAAATCCCGCTCCCCCAGGTAGTAGCCGAACTGCTTGCCCTTCACCGTCTGGATGTCCATGCCGTAGTCCTCCAGCAGGTGCAAGTCGTCGTAAATGGACTTCCGCTCGGCGGTAATGTCCCACCGCGCCAGCTCGTCCATGATGTCCTGCATGGTAGCCGGGTGCTGCTCGTCCGTCTCCCGGCGCAGATAGTCCGCCAGATACAGCAGCTTCAACTTTTTGCTGGCCATGTTCCACCCCTCCTCGTGCCTGTTTTCTCCATTATACCAGATATGCCAATGACTGTACAGCATAAAAGTCCGTTTTTTGGGACACATAAATGGTTTATAACGGAAAAATAATGGGAAAAATCTATTGACCGAGGAAATCTAATGTGCTATATTAGATTACAGAAAGCGAGACACAAGTAAAAGGCAAACAGGGAAGGAGTGCTGCACCATGCAAAAGGGCATCATCTACGGCGATTCGCTGCTGAAAGCCACCGTGCCGGAGGCGGACGGCAAGTATAAGTTCCACCTGGGCGAGGTGATGGCGCGCTACGGCGAGGCCGCCGCCATGGTCACCAATCGGGCCAAGTTCGGCGCCACGGTGGAGAAGGGTATGGCCCTGGTGCGGCACGACCTTGACCGGGGCACCGACGCCGCCTGGGCCCTCATCGGCTACGGCGGCAACGACAGCGACTATGCCTGGGCCGCCATCGCCGCCGACCCCACCGCCCAGCACCTGCCCCGCACGTCTCTGGCCCGGTTCTCCCAGGTGCTGGCGGACACGGTGGCTCTCCTGCGGGAGCGGGGGATTAAGCCAGTGCTGATGACCCTGCCCCCCATCGACGCCCAGCGGTATTTCGACTTCTTCTCCGCCTCTCTGGACCGGGAGGCCCTCCTCACCTGGCTGGGGGAGGTGGGGGTCATCTACCGCACCCAGGAGCTGTACTCCGACGCCATCGCCGCCTTCGCCCGCCGGGAGGACGTGAAGCTCATCGACGTCCGCCGTCTCTTCCTGCCGGACCACCACCTGCGGGATCTCATCGCCGCCGACGGCATCCACCTCACCCTCCCCGGCTACCACCGCATGATGGACGCCCTCTTCACCGCCGTGTCCGCGCTGTAAAACATCTGAAAAAAACCCGGAGCCGAAGGGCTCCGGGTTTTCTTATGTAGCACTCATGCAGCAGGGGTGGGGTCAGGCCAGGGTAGCCACCCAGCGGCCGTACTTCTCCAGGTTGGCGTCCCGCTCAGCAATGTCCTTGCCCCGGGTCAGTACGTACACCTTTATCTTGGGCTCGGTGCCGCTGGGCCGCACCAGAATAGTGGTGCCGTCGGCCATCTCGTAGCGCAGCACGTTGGAGCCGGACAGCTCCATCTGGGACTTCTCGCCGGTCTCCGCGTCCACCACGGAGCCGTCGGAATAGTCCTTCCACTGGGCCACCTTCACGCCGGAGATCTCCCGGGGCGGATTGGCCCGCAGATCCCGCATCAGCTTGGCCATCTTCTCCAGGCCGTCCAGGCCGGGCATCACCAGGTTGTGGGTCTTCTCGCCGTACCAGCCGTACTTCTCGCTGAGGGCCAGAATGGCGTCATACAGGCTCATGCCCTGGGCGTAGTACCACGCCGCCATCTCTGTCAGGATCATGGAGGCGGTGACGGCGTCCTTATCCCGCACGTAGTCGCCCAGCATGTAGCCGTAGCTCTCCTCGTAGGACATAATCACGGTGCCCTCGCCGGCGGCCTCCAGGGCGTTCTTCTTCTCCGCCATGAACTTAAAGCCGGTAAAGGTGTCGCAGCAGGTCACGCCGTTGGCCTCGCAGACCCGGCGCGCCATCTCGGTGGTGACGATGCTCTTGAGGAAATAGGGCTTTTCGGGCATCTTGCCGCTGCGCTTGAGCGCGCCGATGAGGTAATCCGCCAGCAGCACGCCGGTCTGGTTGCCGGTGACGGGGATGAACTTGCCCTCGTGGTTGCGCACCATAATGCCCACCCGGTCGCTGTCGGGGTCGGTGCCCAGCAGGAAGTCGCTGCCCACCTTGTCGGCCAGTGCCTCGGCCAGGTAGAAGCCCTCGGGGTTCTCCGGGTTGGGGGAGGCCACCGTGGGGAAGCTGCCGTCGATCACCATCTGCTCCTCCACGGGATACAGATGCTTAATGCCCAGAGCCCGCAGGGCCTCCGGCACCAGGATGTGGCCGCAGCCGTGGAACGGGGTGTACACCACCTTGAAGCTGTCCGCCACCTTGGCCACAGTCTCCTTGTCGTTGATCATCTCCAGCACCCGTGCCATGAACTTATCGTCGGTCTCCCGGCCCATGATCTCCACCATGCCGGCCTTCACGGCCTCGTCGTAGTCCATGGTCTTCACGTCTTTGAAAATATCGATCTTCTCCAGAGCGGAGGCGATGGCGGCGGCGTGCTGGGGGGGAAGCTGGGCGCCGTCGGCCCAGTAGACCTTGTAGCCGTTGTACTCCTTGGGGTTGTGGCTGGCGGTGACGTTTATGCCCGCCTGGCAGCCGTACTCCCGCACGGCGAAGCTCAGCTCCGGCGTGGGCCGCAGGCTCTCAAAAATGCGGACGTGGATGCCGTTGGCGGCGCACACCTCGGCGGCAGCCCTGGCGAAATCCATGGAGTGGATGCGGCAATCCATGCAGATGGCCACGCCCCGGCGCTTGGCCTCCTCGCCCTCGGCGGCGATGACCTGGGCAAAGCCCTGGGTGGCCCAGCGGATGACGTACACGTTCATCTGGTGCAGGCCCATCTTCATGGTGCCCCGCAATCCGGCGGTGCCGAACTCCAACGGCGCGAAGAAACGGCTCTCAATCTCCCGCTCGTCCCCGGCGATATCCCGCAGCTCCTGCAGCTCATCGGCCGTAAGTACGCCGCTGTTCAGCCACTTCTCATACTCCTGCTTGTAGTTGCTCATAGTTCCTCCTCCTGCTCAAAAGGCTGAGCCTCTAAAATATTTTTTGCGTCCTCCCATTGGCTCTGGGGGACGTAAATGTCCTCTCCGAATCCGGAAAATCCGCTGATGACCTTGCCCGCCACCCCATGCTCATGGTAGGCAAAGGCGGGAATGCCGCACGACGAGAGAAGGGAAATCGTCATCTCCGCCTCGCCGCCGGTGCCGGCGGTGTGGGTCAGCAGCACAGCCTTTTCCCGCTGCCCCTGTCCGTCCAGGGGCCAGTCCAGGGGCTCGGTGCCGAAATGCCAGTCCTTCACGGTGCCATCATCTCCTATTTGTGATATTTTGTCCCCGCGGCGATCTGATACGCCCGGTAAACCTGCTCCAACAGCATGATCCGCGCCATGTGGTGGGGAAACGTCATGGGCGACATGCTCAGCCGCCAGTCGGCCTGCCGCTTCAGGCCCTCGTCCAGCCCGAAGCTGCCTCCGATGAGGAAGGTGACGCCGCTGCGCCCGGCCAGGGCAAACTCCGCCAGCCGCCGGGAAAGGGTTTCACTGTCGCAGCTTTTCCCCTCGATGCACAGCGCCGTCACGGCGCTGCCCTTGGGAATTTTCTGCCGAATGAGCTCTGCCTCGGCGGCCAGCGCCTGCCGTATTTCGGCGTCTGAGGGGCGATCCCCCAGCCGCGTCTCCGGCAGCTCTATGATCTCCGCCTCACAGTGGCGCTGCAGCCGCTTCCTATACTCCGCCGCCGCCTCTATGTAGAACTTCTCTTTCAGCTTTCCCACGCAGATGATGGTGATTTTCTGCATCAGCAATCCTCCGCGATATACGCCTGGCTCAACTCGCCCCGTGGCGCCACACATACCGTCGCGCCGAAGGCCGCCACCGCCTGCTGCACCGTCTCCAGTGCCTGCCGGGGCGTGTTGTTCTCCCGGCTCAGGTGGGCCAGCACAAACTGTTTCGTGCCCCCCTCCGCCATCTGCCGGGCAAACCGGGCTGCGTCGTCGTTGCTCAGGTGGCCCCTGTCGCCCAATATCCGCTGCTTCAGCACGTAGGGATAGGGCCCGCTTTTCAGCCACGCCACGTCGTGGTTGCTCTCCAGCACCAGCAGCGCCGCCCCTGCCAGGGCCTGGGCCGCCTCATCCGTCACGTATCCCGTGTCGGTCATCACGCCCACGCTGCCGCCGCAGCCGTCCAGCCGGTAGTCCACGCTGTCGGCGCTGTCGTGGCTGGTGGGGAACACCGTCACCTTCACGTCCCCCAGGTGGAACACGTCCCCCGGCGCCACCTGATGCAGCACCGGCTCCAGTCCCGCGATGCGGTAGCACAGCTGCCGTCCGGTGGCCGCCGTGGCGTACACCGGCGCGGCGCACTGCCGCGTCAGCGTGGCCAGCCCCGCGATGTGGTCGCTGTGCTCGTGGGTGATAAGGATGCCGTCAAGGTCCTCCAGCCCCAGCTCCAGCAGAGCCAGGGACTGCCTGATGCGACGGCAGGAGATGCCCGCGTCCACCAGAATATGGGTCTCGCCGCCGGAGATCAGCAGCGCGTTGCCCTCGGAGCCGCTGGCAAAGGTATGCACTGTCAACAACGAAAAATACCTCGTAACATCATGTACTGCGGGCGCCGCCCGCTTTTGGGGGAAAATCATCCGCGGCGCCGTTCTCCCCGGAGAGCGGCGCCTTTAGCGCAACAGCGTTCGCCGCCGCCGGGACGGGAACGCTGCTGTGTCTGTCTTAACCGGCCTGCTGCACGGTGCCGGCGGGGTCCGGCTCATCCACCAGCCGGATGTCCGCGCCTACGGCGCGCAGTTTGCCGATGATGTCCTCGTAGCCCCGCTCGATATACTGCACCTGGGTGATCTCCGTGGTGCCGTGGGCCGCCAGCGCGGCGATGACCATGGCGGCGCCGGCCCGGAGATCGCAGGCCTGGATAGGCGCGCCCTCCAGATGGTCCACGCCCTCCACCACGGCAACCTTGCCGTCCACCTGGATCTGTGCGCCCATGCGCTTGAGCTCATCCACGTACTTAAACCGGCTGGACCACACGCTCTCCGTCACCAGGCTGGTGCCCTGGGCCAGGGCCAGCACCGTGGCGATCTGGGGCTGCATGTCGGTAGGGAAGCCGGGGTAGGGCATGGTCTTGATGTTGGTGCGCTGCAGCGGGCCGTCCCGGCGCACCAGCAGTGCGTCGTCCTGCTCCTCGATGGTCACCCCCATCTCCCGCAGCTTGGCGGAGATGCAGTCCATGTGCTTGGGGATGATGTTGCGGATCAGCAGCTGGCCGCCGGTGGCTGCCACCGCTGCCATATAGGTGCCCGCCTCGATCTGGTCGGGGATAATGGCGTAGCTGCCGCCGCTGAGGGCGGCCACGCCCCGGATTTTAATGGTGTCCGTGCCGGCGCCCTTGATGTCGGCGCCCATGGAGTTGAGGAAGTTGGCCAGATCCACAATGTGAGGCTCCTTGGCGGCGTTCTCGATAACGGTGTTGCCCTCCGCCAGCACGGCGGCCATCATGATGTTCATGGTAGCGCCCACGCTGACCACGTCCAGATACACGTTGGCGCCCCGCAGCTTACCCTCCCGGGCCACGGCGTGAATGGCGCCGCTCTCCACGGTCACCTCGGCGCCCATGGCGGTAAAGCCCTTCACGTGCTGGTCAATGGGCCGCACGCCGCCGAAGTTGCAGCCGCCGGGCAGGGCCACGGTGGCCTCGCCGAACCGGCCCAGCAAAGCCCCCACCAGGTAATAGCTGGCGCGGATGCGCCGGGCCATGTTGTAGCTGGGCCGGGTGGAGCGGATGGTGTGGCAATCCAGCTCAATGGCGTGGCGGTTGAGCACCTTCACCCGGGCGCCCAAATCCTCCAGAATGCTGAAAAACAGCGTCACGTCGCTGATTTCGGGAATATTTTCAATGCGGCACACGCCGTCCACCAGCAGCGCGGCGGGGATAATGGCCACCGCGGCGTTTTTCGCGCCGGAAATGTCCACCTCACCGTACAGGGGGCGGTTACCGTTAATGACGTACTTATGCAAATCGACACCTCATTTCATGTCGTGAAAACAGCAATGGTAGGATGCCCGCCCTGCGGGAATCCATGCACGGGGTCGGCAAATTTCCGCACACTCCGATACATGATAAGTATATCATATTTTACCGCAAAGGCAACAAAAACTTGGAAGAATTTCATCCCCCGCCGCCGCAACGAGTATATGCATTTTTCACAAAGCAAAACAACATATTTTAGCCAAAACAACAACACGCCCCGCCTTCCCTCTCGGGGGGGCTGTGCCCGAAGCGCCGCCAGCGGCGGATAAAGCGAGGGCACAGCCAGGCAGCGGCCCGGTTGCCATGGCCCAACGGGCCTGGGAACCGGATGCCGCAACGTGGGCAAGAGGTGGCACGGCCTGAAAAGGCCGTGACGGATGAGGGGGCGATTCGCAATCCCTCGTAGGGGCCGCCGCCTACCCCAGGGGCACTGGCTCCACCAGCCGCTCGTGCCTCGCGGGCCGTCACTGGCGCCCGGCGGCCCGCAACGCGGTAACAATGAGTGCCACCGCCGGTTGAATGGCAAACGGAAACAACCAACCGCCCCGCCTTCCCCCACGGGGGGCTGTGCCCGAAGCGCCGCCGGCGGCGGATAAAGCGAGGGCACAGCCAGGCAGCGGCCCGGTTGCCATGGCCCAACGGGCCTGGGAACCGGATGCCGCAACGTGGGCAAGAGGTGTCACGGCCTTCGGCCGTGACGGATGAGGGGGCGACAAGCACAAACCTGTGAAAAAACGCAGCCCCTCCGTAGGGCGCGACGTACCCGGCGGCAACAACCACCAAGGGCGGGTGAATGGTAAACGGCAGCGTCTCCCTCCGTAGGGCGGGACCCATGTGTCCCGCCAAAGGGTACCGCCCACCACCAAACCCGGTTGAATGACGCGCGGTATCGACAACCGCCCGTAGGGGCGGGGCTCTGCTCCGCCCGAAAACCCGGCGGCAATAACCAAACCCGCCCGTTGGCGTCAAAAAACTGCCGATTCTCTCCGTAGGGGCGGACGACTCTGTCCGCCCCGCCTTCCCCCTGGGGGGAAGGTGTCACGGCCTACGGCCGTGACGGATGAGGGGGCGCCCCCCTGCCAACCTGCGGAAAACCGCCCCCAAAAAACCACAGCCATCCCGGAAACCCGGAATGGCTGTGGTTCTTATATGCTATTGGCCGCAATCGCGCCGCTTACGCCTCTCCCGGCATTTTCCAGCCGTGGTGGTCGGTATGCAGCAGGTGGTGTGACCGCTCGCTCAGCGGCCGCTTGAGATACTCGTTATACAGCGCCAGCACGTCCGGGTTCTCGTGGGAAAAACGTACCTTGGCGTTCCTGTCCAGCCCCCACAGCACGTCGCCCCGGCTCTCCGCCATCTCCACACCGTCGTGGATGGGCTGCCCGCCGCCGCCGGCGCAGCCGCCGGGACAGGCCATGATCTCCACGAAATCGTAATCCACGTCGCCGTTGTCGATGGCCTCCATCAGCCGCCGGGTGTTGCCCAGGCCGCTGGCCACCGCCACGCGCACGTCCCCCGCGCCGGGGATGGCAAAGGTGGCCTCCTTCCAGCCGTCCATGCCCCGCACGGCGGTAAAGGCGTCGGCGTCGGGGTTCTTGCCGGTCACCAGATAGTAGGCGCTGCGCAGCGCCGCGTCCATCACGCCGCCGGTGGCGCCGAAGATCACCGCCGCGCCGGTGCCGGTGCCCAGGGGGCTGTCGAAGGGTGTCTCCGCCAGCTTCTCCGGGTGGATCTGCTCGCCCCGGAACATCCGCACCATCTCCCGGGTGGTCAGTACCACGTCCACGTCCGGGTCGCCGCAGGCGTCGTTGAGATTGGGCAGGGCCCGCTCCGCCTTCTTGGCGGTGCAGGGCATAATGGAGATCACCGCGATGCGGTGGGGGTCAACGCCCAGCTTCTCCGCAAAATAGCTCTTGGCCACCGCGCCGAACATCCCCTGGGGGGACTTGGCGGTGGAGAGATTGTCCACGTAGGCGGGGAACTGTCCCTTGATGAACCGCACCCAGCCGGGGCAGCAGCTGGTAAACATGGGCCACTTGTACCGATTGCGGTGGGTAAACCGCTCTATGAACTCGCTGCCCTCCTCCATAATGGTCAGGTCGGCGGAGAAATTGGTGTCGAACACATAGTCGAAGCCCATCATCTTCAATGCCGTCACCATCCGCTCCGCGGTGGCGTATTGGGGGTCCAGATGATAGTATTCCGCCCAGGCCGAGCGCACCGCCGGGGCCACCTGCACAATGGTGATTTTCTCCGGGTCGGCCAGGAAGTCGAAAACCCTCCCGGTGTCGTCGTGCTCCTGCAAAGCGCCCACGGGGCAGTGGGTGATGCACTGGCCGCAGAAGGTGCAGTCCGAGTCCCCCAGCTTCCGTGCGTCATGCACGCCCACGGTGGTCCGGGAGCCGGTGCCCACCAGGTCCCAGATGTGCATGCCCTGAACGTGGTCGCACACCTGGATGCACCGCATACACTTGACGCAGCGGTTTTCAATCCGCACCACCGGGTTGGTAAAGTCGGTGGCGATGTTCTTCAGGTCCGGCACGTAGTGGTCGCCCAGCAGATTGTAGTCGTTGGTAAGCTGCTGCAGCTTGCAGTTGCCGCTGCGGGTGCATTTGGTGCAGCGGGTGTCGTGCTGGCTCAGCAACAGCCGCAGGTTCACCCGCCGCGCCTCCCGCACCCGGGGGGAGTTGGTGTGTACCACCATGTTCTCCACCACCGTGGTGTCGCAGGAGGGCACCAGCCGTACCTGTCCCTCCACCTCCACCATGCAGATGCGGCATGCGCCGATTTCGTTTATACCCTTTAAGTAGCACAGCGTGGGGATGTCCACCCCGGCCATCCGGGCCGCCTCCAGAATGGTGGCGTCCTCCGGCACGCTGACGGTCCGCTTGTCGATGGTTACCTTTACCATTTTCTGCTTCGCCCCCCTCTGAAGATTCCGTAGCCGAAGTGGTCGCACCGCAGGCACCGTGACGCCTCCGTGCAGGCCCCCTGGCAGGTCAGGCCGATTTCAATGTCCTCAAAGTCGTTGCGCCGCTCGTTGGCCTCCCGCTCGGAGGTGTTGATGCGCCCGTGGGGCGGGCGGTTGTTCAGCCGCGGCATGGGGATGTCCACGTCCACCTCGATCTCGTGGCGATAGCCCAGATGGGTGTCGATGTTGGCCGCCGCCACCTTGCCTGCGGCGATGGCCCGGATGGCGGTGGCGGGGCCGGTAACGCAGTCGCCTCCGGCGAACACATTGTCCATGGTGCCCACCTGGCAGTCCAGCTCCGCCATAAAGGTGCCGCCCCGCTTCACCGGCACGCCCGCCTGCTCAAAGCCGGCGATCTCGATGCCCTGGCCGATGGCCACCACGATGATATCCGCCGCAATCCGCCTTTCCGGCAAGTCCGCCTTGCCGGGCCGGGGGCGGCCGGTTTTGTCCGCCTCGCCGATGATCTGGGGCTGCACCCACAGCGCCGCGGCGTTGCCGTTTTCGTCGGCCTCGATGCGCACCGGGGCCGAGAGCGTCACCAGCTCGGCGCCCTCTGCCATAGCGCCGGTGACCTCGTCGGGCAGGGCCGTCATGTCCTCCACCCGGCGGCGATACACGCAGCTCACCTTTTTGGCCCCCAGGCGCACGGCGCTGCGTGTCACGTCCATGGCCACGTTGCCGCCGCCGATGACCACCACGTTCTTGCCGTGGAAGTCCGGAGGATTGTTGTCGCCGATGGAGCGCAGCATCTCCACGGCGGACATCACGTTGCCGCTGTCCTCGCCGGGAATACCCACCTTCTTGTCCTGGTGTGCGCCGATGGCGATGTAAATGCAGTCGTATTCCCGCTGCAAATCCTCCATCCGCACGTCCCGGCCGATGCGTACCTCCGTGTGTACCTCAATGCCCAAGGACAGAATGGAGCGGATCTCCCCATCCAGCTTCTCCCGGGGGAAACGGTAGTTGGGAATGCCGTAGCGCAGCATACCGCCCAACTGGCGTCTCTCCTCGTAAATGGTGACCTTGTGGCCCATCAGCGCCAGATAGTAGGCGCAGCTCAAGCCGCTGGGGCCGCCGCCCACCACCGCCACCTTCTTCCCGGTGGCGGGGGCGCATTCCGGCTGGGGCACGTCCCCGGCGTTGTCCACGGCGTAGCGCTTCAGCCCCCGGATGTTGATGGCGTCGTCGATCATCCTCCGGCGGCACCGCGCCTCGCAGGGATGCTCGCAGATGTAGGCGCAGGCCACCGGCATGGGGTTGTCCTTGCGGATGAGCCGCACCGCGTCGACGCAGCGTCCCTCGCCCACCAGCGCCATGTACCCCGGCACGTCCACCCCCGCGGGGCACATGGCCACGCAGGGCACGGGAAGCTGCAAGCCGGCAAGGCACCGGTGATGCTTGATGTGCTCCTCATAGTCGTCCCGGAAGCCCTCCAGGCCGTCCACCACCAGCCGCGCCGCGTCCCGGCCGATGGCGCAGTCCGCGGTGTCCACGATGCTGCGGGCCGTCTTCTCGATGATGGCCAGGGTCTCCATGGTGGCGGTGCCGTCCAGCACGTTGGTGATCAGCTTCGTCAGCTGCCCCAGCCCGATGCGGCAGGGCACGCACTTGCCGCAGGTCTGGGCGTGGGACATCACCAGAAAGCTCAGCGCCATGTCCACAGGACATAGCCCCGGGGGACTGGAGGCGATGCGCCGCTCCATATCGCGGTAGAGGTTGTCCACCACGGTCTGGGCATGGGATGGATTCTTGATGTCGAGTCTGCTCACGTTGCCCTCACTCCTTTTCCGCCCGGCCCAGTGGCCGGCGCAAGGTTATTACCCATTATACTGCCACACTCCCACCCAAAAGTCAATTTGATTTGCGCACATTGACCAAGTAAATGCCGAGCAGTTGTTAGAATTCTGTCAATATCACACAATATCGCCATACCTCACCTTTTACCCCCGGCTTGACAGCCCCCCGCTTGCCGGGCTATAATACAATATCTGATTATGTGGATTCAGAAAAGAGGACGACATTATGAATTATCGCCTCATCGGCAATATATTGGGTAAGATTCTCTGGGTGGAGGCGGCGTTTCTGCTGGTGCCCCTGACGGTGTCGCTGCTGGGCCGGGACGGCTGCGCTGTGGCTTTTGCCGTCAGCGCCGCGCTGTGCCTGGCCCTGGGCGCCGTGCCGCTGCTGTTCCCCATCCGCCGCCAGCGCATGCAGAGCATCGACGGCTATGTGGCCGTGGCCCTTAGCTGGCTGTGCCTGTCGGTGCTGGGGGCCGTGCCCTACCTGCTCACCGGGGCCATCCCCCGTTTTGCCGACGCCGTTTTTGAGACCGCCTCCGGCTTCACCACCACCGGCGCCACCATCCTCTCCGCCGTGGAGCATCTGCCCCCCAGCGTCCTGCTGTGGCGCAGCCTGACCCAGTGGATGGGCGGCATGGGTGTGCTGGTGCTGTTTTTGGCCCTCATGCCCAAAACCGGCGACGGCGCCGTGTTCCTCATGCGTGCCGAGAGCCCCGGCCCCATCAAGTCCAAGCTGGTGCCCAAGCTGAGCCAGACGGCGAAAATCCTCTATTTCCTCTACGTGGGCCTGACGGCGGCAGAGGCGCTGGCCCTGCGCATCGTGGGCGTCAGCTGGTTCGACGCTGTCAACCACGCCTTCACCACCATGGCCACCGGCGGCTTTTCCACCCATAACGGCGGCGTAGGCGACCTGGGCGGCGCGGCGGTGACGTGGGTCATCACCTTCTTCACCTTCCTGGCGGGCGTCAACTTCTCCATGCTGTACCTGGTGCTGAAGGGCCGCCTGGGCGAGGTGTGGCGCAACCAGGAGCTGCGGCTCTATCTCAGCATGGTGGCGGTGTACACCGCGGTGGTCACCGTCTCCCTCGTCCGTCAGAGCGGCCTGCCCCTGGGCCAGAGCATCACCGACGCCGCCTTCCAGGTGGTCACGCTCATCACCACCACCGGCTACGCCACCGCCGACTTCGCCCTGTGGCCCGCCCTGTGCCAGGCCATTTTGCTGCTGTGCATGGTCTCCGGCGGCTGCGCCGGCTCCACCGCCGGCGGCATGAAGGTCAGCCGCATCCAGCTGCTGGGCCGCTCTATGGGCCGGGAGCTGGACAAGCTGGCCCACCCCAGCCGCGTCAGCGTCATCTCTCTGGACGGTCAGGCCGTCAGCGAGCGGAGCATCACCGCCGCCCATGCCTTTGCCGTGGCCTACGCCTTCACCCTTCTGACGGGCATGCTGGTGGTGTCGGCGGACAACATCGGCCTCCTTGAGTCCCTCACCGCCAGCCTCACCTGCGTCAGCAATGTGGGCCCCGGCCTGGGTGCCCTGGGCCCCATGTCCAACTTCGGCGGCCTGTCCGCATTGAGCAAATACGTGCTGTCTCTTCTGATGCTCATGGGCCGCCTGGAGCTGATGCCCATCCTGGCCCTGATGATGCGCAACACCTGGCGGAAATAATAGCCGTAAATAGCACCATCCCCACCGGATCGCTCCGATGGGGATGTTTTTTTGCAAAATCGGTCATCCAAACACGTGGATAATCACCGCCACCAGCAGCGCGCACACGCCCAAGCAGGTGGCCAGCAGCGCAAAGGACAGGCTGCCCGCCATGCGGCTGGCCGCCTCCTGTACGGTGCTGAACCGGTCCGCCGCGTCCGGGTGTGCCAGATCCCGGAACCGGGCCAGCATCCGCGCTCCCAGCGTGTAGGGCTGCCGTCGCTGCCCAGGCCGCACCGGCCGCAGCGCCGTCCGCCGCAGCAGCAGTATCACCGCGTCCGGCAGGTCGCACAGCGCCCGGGCCGTCACGCCCGCCAGGGCGATGAGGGTGTAGAGAATGGGCTTGTAGCAATATTCCTCCATGTTCAGCCACCTGGGCCAGCGGTTGACATAATTGCCATCCTTATCCACCATCACCCGGCGGATGACCAGGAAATACACCGCCATGCCGATGGCCAGGGAGATAGCCACGCCCTTCAGGTTTTCCAGGCTGAAATAGTGTACCTGATGGGGGAGGGGATGCCCTCCGGTAAAGCCCAGCGTCAGCCCCGTCAGCTTTTCCGCCAGTGCGTGTGGCGCCAGACCCAGCACCGGCAGTGTCGCCGCCGCCAGCGTCACCGCCAGCCAGGACCGCCACGTGCCCCATGCGGGGTCGGTCTCCTTGCCCTTCTGCCAGAACAGCGCCACGTACACCTTGGTGAGGTAGGCCGCCGTCAGCCCGCCGGAGAAGAGGAACAGCCCTTCCACCGCCGTAATGGCCCAGTGGTGGCTCAGGTGGGCGTATTCCACAATGGCCTCGTGTACCAGCGTCTTGCTCAGGTACCCGCACAGCCCCGGGAACCCCGCCAGCGACCCGGCCCCCAGCAAAAACAGCAGGTGGAGCCAGGGCTTGTTCCGCCCGAAGCCCCGTACGTCGTTCAAATCCAGTGCGTGGCAGTTCATATACACCACACCCGAGAGCAAAAACAGCGTCAGCTTCACCAGCGAGTGGTTCATCATGTACAGCACCGTGCCGTGGGCGGCCAGCGCGTTTTCCTCCCCCAGGAGGTTGATCATGCTGACGCCCACCAGGATGAATCCGATTTGGCTCAGCGACGAGCAGGCGAAAATGTGCTTCAAATTGGTACTGCATACCGCCATCACCGCCCCCAGCACCATGGTGACGGCGCCTATCGCCAGCAGCAGCGTGCCCCACCGGTCGTCGAAGGGCAGTATCTGGGCGGTGATCATCAACACGCCCAGCACGCCCGCCTTGGTCAGCGCGCCGCTGAGCAGGGCGGAGGCCGGTGCCGGCGCCACGGGGTGCGCCTTGGGCAGCCAGATGTGCAGGGGGAAGGCGCCGGCCTTGGCGGCAAAGCCGAAGAAGATGCACAGCGCCGCCGCCCACAGCGCCCGCCGGTTGGCCACCAGCAGGCAGGCCTCTTTCAGCGCCGCGATTTCCAGCGTCCCGGTGAGGTGATACAGCAGGAAGAGCCCCATCAGCGTCACCAGTCCCCCCAGCACGGCGATGGTCAGGTACGTCCGTCCGGCGTCCATAGCGCCCTCCGTCTCCTCCTGTACCACCCACACGTAGGAGCCCAGCGACATGATTTCAAAGAACAGGAACAGGGTGTAAAGGTCTGCCGCCAGAAACACGCCCACCGTGGCGCCCAGGCCCAGCAAAAAGAAGAAATAGTACCGCTTCGTGTGGTGGTGCCCATGGAAATACTCCGGTGAGAGCAGGGCCGCCATGGCCCACATAAAGCACACGATCACGGCGTATAGCAGCCGGAAGCCGTCAAAGGCCAGCCGCAGCCGCAGCGTGGGAATCACCACGTGGCTGCCGTACAGCGATACCCCGGTCAACACCGTGGAGGTGAGCGCAATGAGACAGGCCGCCGCGGCCCACCGGCCCTGGAGCCGTTCCGTCCGGAAGGCGGGCACCAGCAGCGCCGCCGCCACCGGGAAAAACAGCACGAAGTATACCGTCATACCGTCACCGCCTCTCGGATAAAGCCCAGCAATCCGCCGGGAAGCAGACCCATCGCCAGGCACAGCGCCGCCAGCAGTACCATGGGCGCCAGCATCTGCCAGGGTGCCTCCCGGGCTCCCTCCGGCAGCGGGCGATCCACCTGGGGGAAGAAGGCGGCAATCACGATTTGGAATAGGTATATGGCCGTCAGCAGCGCCGAAAGCAGCACCGCGCCGAAGCCCGCCAGGGCCAAAGCGCCGCCGGCATGCACCGCCGCCAGACCGATGTACCACTTGCTCACAAAGCCGTTAAAGGGCGGGATGCCTGTCAGGGCAAAGGCCGCCACGGCGAAGCAGCCGAAGGTGACGGGCATGGCCCGCCCCAGCCCCTCCAGCTCCGCCACCTGCTCCCGGTGACCGTAGTGCAGCACGGCTCCCGCGCAGAAAAAGGCCATGATTTTGGCCACCGAGTGGGCCACCAGATGGAGCAGCGCCGCCGCCATGCCCTCCTCGGTCATAAGGGTGACGGCAAAGAGGATGTAGCTCAAATTGGCAATGGTGGAGTAGGCCAGCCGCCGTTTGAAATGCCGCTCCTTCAGCGCCATGCCGGAGCCGTACAGCACCGTCACCGCCGCCAGGACCATCACGGCGTACTGCGCCCAGGTGCCCCGCAGCACTTCCGGGCCGAAGCAGTACCAGGTCAGCCGCAGGCAGGCGAAGGCGCCCGCCTTCACCACCGCCACCGCGTGGAGCAGCGCCGTCACCGGCGTGGGGGCCACCGCCGCGGCGGGCAGCCAGCCGTGGAGGGGCCAGATGGCCGCTTTCACGGCAAAACCCACGAAGGACAGCGCGAACACCACCGTCAGCAGCGTGCCGCCTCCGGCCAGCAGCGCGCCGTGGCCTCCTGCCACGAAGTCCTGGGCCCCGGCGCCCAGGAGATACACCAGGCCGATGAAGCCCAGCGCCGCCCCGGACATGGCGTACACCATATACCGTATGCCCGCCTGAATGGCGGTGCGTGTCATGGCGTGCATCACCAGGGGGATGGTGGCCAGCGTCAGCAGCTCGTAAAAGACGTACATGGTCAGCAGATTGGCGGCGAAGGCGATGCCCAGCGTAATGCCGAAGACCGCCGTAAAGAAGCCCCAGAACACCGCCGGGTTCCCCTCGTGGTCCATGTAGTCCAGTGCGTACACCGTGGTAAAGGGCCACAGCGTGGCCACCAGCGCGGCAAACAGCCGCCCCGCCCCGTCCAGGCGGAAGGCAAAGGCCAGGCCGGGGGAGAAGCGGAACAGGGTGTAGGCGTCGCCGCCCAGGTGCAAAACGGCCACCCAGGCCAGCGCCGCCGTGGCCGCAATCAGGCCGCAGTGGTACCATCGCCGGGCCCCTTCGGTGGGGAAGGGCAGCGCCAGACCCAGCAGTCCCGCCGCCATGGGCAGGAATACCGCTATACACAGTATTGCCATTGTCCGTCCCCTCCTTTCACAGTACGTAGGATGCCAGCTTTTCCATCAGCGCCAGCACCACATTGGGCGCAAAGCCCAGCAGACCGCTGAGTGCGGCGAAAATCACCAGCGAGGTCATCATGGCAGGCGGCTCGTCCACCGGCGCCAGCAGCGCCTCCGGGCAGTCCTGCCCGGGGAAGAAAGCGGAAATGATGGGCTGGGAGAGATACCCCGCCGTCAGCAGCGCCGAGAGAATCAACACCGCCGGAATCACGTACCCCAGCGCCCCCGGCGCCGCCGCCAGGGCCGCCGTAGCCAGGTACCATTTGCTCCAAAAGCCGCCAAAGGGCGGAATACCCACCAGCGACAGGCTCACCACCGTGAAGCACAGCATGGTCAGCGGCATCCGCCGCCCCAGCCCCCGGAACTGGTCAATCCGGGTGTTGCCCGTCAGCAAAATCACAGCCCCCGCCGCCTGAAAGATGGCGATTTTCGCCAATGCGTGGAAGAAGAGCTGCAGCATGCCGCCCATCACGCCCCGCTCCGTCAGCAGGAAGATACCCAGCAGTACATAGGAAATTTGGGAGATGCTGGAGTAGGCCAGCCGCTTTTTCAGCCCCCATTCCATGCAGCCCATGTAGGAGCCTACCGCGATGGTGAGGGTGGTCAGCACCAGCGCCGCCGTCTGCACCCACGTGCCCCGTATGGCCTCCGGCCCCACCACGAAGTAGACGAGGCGCAGGATAGCCAGCGCGCCGCACTTGGCGATGATGCCGCTGAGCAGGGCTGAGGCAGGTGACGGTGCCGCGGGATGGGCCGAGGGCAGCCAGTTGTGGAGAGGGTAGAGGCCCGCCTTGGCGCCGAAGCCCACCATGGCGCAGAACACCGCCGCCAGCACCAGGGGCGTGTGGTGCCCCGGCAGCAGTGACCCACCCACCACAAAGGCCAGGGAGGCGCAGTGCTGCTGCAATACCGTTATGCCAAACAGCGCCAGAAACGCCCCGCCGATGGAGTAGTAGAGATATTTTGCGCCCCCCAGCAGCGCGCCGTCGCCCTGCCCGTGGAGCACCAGCGGGGCCGACAGCACCGTGGTCAATTCAAAGAACAGATACAGCGTCATAAAGTCCGCCGCCAGCGCCGCCCCCATCACCGCCGCCTCCGTAGCGAACAAAAAGGCGAAAAACCGGGGCTCGCCCCCCTCATGGGGCATGTACACGCCGGCGTAGGGGATGGTCAGCAGCCAGCAGAAGGCGGTGAGGCAGCAGAACAGTATGCCCACGCCGTCCAGCCGCAGGGAAAAGGTGAGCGTCTCCGTCGTATGCCACACGGGGGTGGCGTAGTCCTGCCCTGTCAGGGCAGCATACCCCGCCAGACCCAGCAGGGCAATCTGGCCCGTCAGCAGCACCGCCGTCCGCAGCCGCCGCTGCCCGTCCCCGGTAAAGGCGCAGAAAAGGCCCATAGCCGCCGGCAGTATGATCATGCCATATAGCATACCCTCTCTCCCTCCTTTACCGACCCAGCAGCGCCACGGCCTTGTCGATCAGCGCCACCAGCGGCCCCGGGTGTACGCCCATGGCCACGTTCAGCCCGGCCAATACAAACCCCGGCAAAAACTCGTCCCAGTGGGGCTTCACCGCCGTAAATCGGCAATCCGCCTCCTGGGGCAGCCAGATCAGCACTGCCGTGTACAGAAAATACAATACGTTCAATACCGTGGACACCGCCAGCCCCAGCAGCACCGGCCACCGCTGCCAGCCCAGGGCAAAGGCCTCCCGGGCGAAATACAGCTTGGGGATGAAGCCCGCCAGCAGCGGCACGCCCACCATGGACACCGCCCCGATGGTGAACAGTATCCCCGCCGGCACGTTCCGGTGCCCCGCGCCCCGCAGGCTGGGGAAGTCCATCCGCCCGTGGGAGGCGTCGGAGAGCTGACTGCCGGAGAGGAACAGCATGGGCTTGGTGACGGCGTGGTTCACGATTTGCAGCACCGCTGCCGTCAGCCCCGCCGCGGTGCCCATACCGATGCCCATAAAGATATATCCGATCTGGGCCGCTGAGGAGAAGGCAATCATCACCTTCAGCCGCTTGGCGAAAATGGCGTCAATGCTGCACGCCACCATGCCGCCGATGCCCAGCAAAAGCAGCATATGCTGGGCCCCGGAGGCCATAAACACCTCAGCCCCGATGGCCCGGTAGATAATCTTCATCAGCAGCACCGCGTAGCCCTTCACAATCACGCCCGAGAGGATGCAGCTGGACGCCGTGGTGGCCTGGGAGTGGGCGTCGGGCAGCCAGCCGTGAAAGGGGAAGCAGCCGCTTTTCACCGCCAGTCCCGCCGTCATCAGCCCAATGGCCACCGTCATGGCGAAGCGGTATGTCCCCGCCGCCCACAGCGCCGCCACCGCCTGGCGCAGCTGGGGGAACAGCAGCTGCCCCGTAATGGCGTAGGTGAACACCACGCCGATGAGGAACAGGCTGGAGCCGATGAGGGCGAACACCATGTACCGCACCGACGCAATCAGGCTCCGTCCGCCCTCCCGCACCGCCAGCAGGCCGCAGGAGGCGATGGTGCAGATTTCAATGAACACGTACCCCGTGAAGATGTCGTTGGTGTAGCACATAGCCAGCAGCGATACCAGCGTCAGGTCTACCGTTACCCAGTACAGGTGCTGCTTGCCGTCGGCCACGTCGTGGCCGATGTGGCGCCCGCCGCCGATCACCGACAGCAGCATCACCACGCTGAACAGCAGCCCCATGCCCGGCTCCAGCAGCCCCGCCATAATCTCGTTGCCCCATGGCGCCGGATAGTGGCCCATGGTGTAGGTGTAGCTCATTTGGTTTACATAACAAAACCGCAGCACCCACCCCTGCATCACGCAGCTTGCCAGCAGCAGCAAAAGCGTCATCCGCCGACCCCACTGCTTTGGTACCACAAAGCAGCCTATGGCGCACAGAAGCCCCAGCACGATGGAGAAGAGGGGGAAGCTCTGCACAATGCTCATGCCCGGCCTCCCTTCCGCCGGTGGCTCATCAGCATGTACAGGTGGTCCACGTCCAGCGTCCGGTACGTCTGGTACACCCGCACCGTCAGCGCCAGCATCAGCGCCGACACGCTCACCGACACCACGATGCCCGTCAGCACCAGCCCGGCGGGAATGGGGTTAACATAACGCTCCGCCTCCGCCGCGGCCTCCGCCATGATGGGGGCCTTGCCCCCGGCGATAAAGCCCCGGTCGGCCAGCAGCAGGAACACGCCGGAGTCCATGATGTCCAGCCCGATGACCTTCTTCAGCAGATTGCGGTCGAACAGCAGCATGCAAAACCCGATGCTCAGCAGCGCGATGGCTGCCGCCTCCTCGTAGTTGTGCAGCAGGTGGTCAAACATGGCCGCCATCACAGCTCCCCCCTTCTGAAGAACATGTAGAAGCTGTACATGGTGCAGCACACCACCAGCCCCACCGCCACGTTCAGCGGCAGAATCAGCCCCGCCGAGAAAATCCGCCCCGGCACCCCGGGGGAGATGACGCTGTGGAGCCCATTGGCCCCGGTGTAAAAGGAATACGTCTTGCTCACCACGTAAAAGCCCAGGGCCAGCGCCGCTGTCCGGCGGATGGCCCGCTCCCGGATGGCGCCGTGGGCCCGCTCGTCGCCCCACACCATGGCGTAGATAATGAGGGCGCTGGAGAGGATGGCCCCGCCGGAGAAGCCGCCGCCGGGGGACAGGTGCCCGTTCACCAGCACGTACACCCCAAAGACCAGAATCACCGGGATAATCACCTTGCACATGGTGTGTACGATGGGGTCGGCGTAATAGTCGGCGTAGTCCGTCTCCATGGGCAGCGGGTGCTTCCGCCGTCCCCGGCTCATCAAAATGGTCACGGCGCACAGGGCGGTAAACAGCACAAAGCTCTCGCCCAGGGTATCAAAGGCGCGGTAGTCCAGTATCAACCCCGCCACCGCGTTCACCGCCCCGGTCTCCGCCACGCCCTGGTTAACATAACGCTCGGAAACCTCATTGTTGGTGGGCGCCTCCCCGTCGCCGTAGGCAGGCAGATTGGCCGCCGTCAGCAGCAGTACCGTAAACAGCACCGCGCACAGCACCGCCACCAGCGCCACGTACAGCCGGTGGCTCTGCCGGAAAATCATGTGTATCATGGCGGTGTGGTGCCGGGGCTGGTATCGCGCCTCCTCCGGCGGTGCGGGCATCTCCGCCGTCCGCAGCTCGGCGCTCAGGTCCACCTCGCCCCGCAGCCAGCGGCGGAAGGCGCTGTCAGAATTTGCCATGCTCGTCCGCCTCCTCCCGCATTTTCTCCTTGTGGGCCTCGTCCTGGTCGATGAGGTTCAGCCGCCGCAGCGTCAGGTACAGCAGTATGCCCGTCACGCCGGCGCCCACCGCCGCCTCCGTCACCGCCAGATCCGGTGCTTCCAGCGTGATCCATAGTACCGCCAGCACCACGGAGAAGGCGGAGTAGATGATCACCGCCTGCATCGGCTTGCGGGCAATGGCGGTGGCGATGGCGCACCCCACCAGACCGATGAGCAAAATCACGCGGAATACCGTCATCATTTCGCCTCGCCCTCCTCTCGCAGCGCCGCGTCGGAGATGTCCACGTGGGCGCTCAGATTGTCGTCCGCCATGTATTCAAACTTGCTCAGCATGTGGCTGGACAGGGGGGAGGTGCACCATTGCAGCGCCACCACCAGCGCCAGCTTCCATGTCACGGCGTGGAAGCCCACCGCCACCGCCACGGCGGCAATAAACAGCAGCAGGCTCAGTGTGTCCGCCATGGCGGCGGCGTGGATGCGGTTCAGCGCGAAATGGAACCGAAACAGCCCCAGCAGCGCCACCACCAACGTGAACAGCCCCGACAGCAGCAGCGCCGCCACCAGTCCGAAGCGAATCCATTGCCAAATCACTGCTCTCCGCCCTCCTTTTCCTTCCGCCGCCGGGCGTACAGGTTGATGTAAACGCGGCACAGCGTCATCACCGCGATGAAGGAGATGACCACGTAAATCATGGCCACGTCCGCCAGAAACGGTTCGCCCAGCACGAACGTCAGCAGCGCGATGGTGATGACCACCGTGGTGCCGATGAGGTTGATGCCGATGATGCGGTCCACCGTCAGCTTGGAGCGAAAGATGTACACCAGCGCCACCACCACGCACACCGCCAGCGCCGCCAGCACGCCCCAGAACAGGGTTTCATAGCATTTGTCAATCAGTTCCATCCCTTTTCCTCCACCTCCCGCAGCAGCTTCACCAGCCGCGAGCCCGGGATTTCGCAGGCGTCCTTCTTGTGCAGACACAGCACCAGAAAATCCTCCCCCTCCTGCGCCACCGTCACCGTGCCCGGCGTCAGTGTAATGGAGTTGGCCAGGATCACCCGGGAGCTGTTGCGCTGCAGGGGCACCCTGATGCGGACAATGGCGGCGTCATACCGATGGGGCGGCGTCAGTATCACCTTCATCACCGCGAAGTTGGCCTTCAAAATCTCCCCGATCAGCACCACCGCGTACCAGCCGTACCGCCACAGCCGCTTCCACAGCCCTTTTTCGTTGCTGCTGCGGTAGCCCAGCACCTTCACGCAAAAGGCGTACACGCCCACCGCCATCACCGCGCCCACCAGGCAGATTTCCGCCGTGATGCGCCCGTTCAAAATGAGCCATAGCGCGAACAGTCCGATACACATTGCCATTTTTTTGCCTCGCCGCCTCTCCCCAATGATGTAGTAATAATAAATTATTGTATCATAGCCCGGCCAACACCGTCAACAAAGGCCCTGCTCCCATTTGCCCAAAAAAAGCAGGCCCGATTTGTCCAATTCCACGAAGGGCCCGCCGTAAAACGCAAAGCAAGGCCGGCGCCCCCCCGGGGGGAAAGCCGGCCCTGCCGTGTTCATCTCTGTCCGAAGGCGTCCAGCCGCTGCTGCAGCCACTGCTGCAGCGCCTTCACGCCCTCTTCATCCCAGGTGAAATCCTGCTCCGTCACGTCGGAGGCCACCTCGTAGCAGTAATGGGAGTACACCGCTGCGTGGAGCAGCCCTGCCTCGCCGTCGGTTTTGAACCGGTAGCGAAACTCGCCGATGCTGCCTGTGTACACAAAGGCCCTGCGGAACCACTGGGGCGTCAACTGTGCGAAATCGGGGTGCATCTCACCATCTCCTTTTCTGCCATTCTACCACATTTTTCGCCGGCGGGCAACAATGTTCTTGCGCCTGCCGCCGCCCCGTGCTACAATATGTACCGGACATTCCAAACGAATACATTGCGCTGCCGTCAGCGGCGCAAAGAGGAGAGAGAAATATGGAAAATGCAGTCAAGCGCATCGGCGTCCTCACCTCCGGCGGTGACGCCCCCGGCATGAATGCCGCCATCCGCTCCGTAGTCCGCAGCGCCCTGGATATGGGCATCGAGTGCGTGGGCATCCGCCGTGGCTACGAGGGCCTCATCCGCAGCGATTTCACCCTGATGAACAGCGGCTCCGTCAGCCGCATCATCAACCAGGGCGGCACTGTGCTCTACACAGCCCGCAGCGAGGGCTTCCGCACCGAGGACGGCCTGCGCAAGGCCGCGGCCACCTGCAAGCTGCTGGGCATCGACGGCCTGGTGGTCATCGGCGGCGACGGCACCTTCCGCGGCGCCCAGGCCCTGAGCAAATACGGCGTCTCCGTGGCCTGCGTCCCCGGCACCATTGACAATGACATCGGCTGCACCGACTATACCATCGGCTTCGATACCGCCGCCAACACCGCCGTGGAGTGCATCGATAAGCTCCGGGACACCATGCATTCCCATGAGCGCTGCTCCGTGGTGGAGGTCATGGGCCGCCACGCCGGCTTCCTGGCCCTGTATGTTGGCCTGGCCGTAGGCGCCACCGCCGTGCTGGTGCCCGAGACCCAATATGACTTCAACGCCCACGTGGCGGAGAAGATCCGCCGGGCCCGCCTGGGCGGCAAAACCAACTTCACCATCGTGGTGGCCGAGGGTGCCGCCAGCGCGGTGGAGGTAGGCCAGCAGATCCGGGAGAACGTGGGCCTGGATCCCCGCGTCACCATCCTGGGCCATATCCAGCGGGGCGGCAGCCCCACCGCCAAGGATCGCGTCATGGCTACCCGCATGGGCTACGAGGCCGTCCGCTCCCTGGCCCAGGGCCATACCAACCGCATCATCTGCGCCAAAAACGAGCAGATCGTGGAAGTGGACATCAACGAGGGCCTGGCCATGACGAAAACCCTGAATCAGGAGGAGTTCAACGTCATGACCGTCATGACCGGCGTGTAAAAGGGAAAGCGAAATAGATGCTCTATATAGGTGGTCTGAAAAGAACAATCTAAAAGGACGGCCCCGTTCCCCAAGGAACAGGGCCGTTTTCTTATGCTTCGCAAATTACCTCCGCCCAACCACGTCAACGCACCTCCCCCACCCCCGGTTGCATGAAACCCGGCAACAACCACCCGTAGGGCGGGACCTGTGTGTCCCGCCATCCCGGCATCGACAACCCTCACGAATGGTTGCATGGCAATCGGCTTCAACACCCCTCCGTAGGGGCGGACGACTCTGTCCGCCCCTACCCGGCGCCGACCCCCCAAACCCCGGTTGAAAGGCAAACGGCATCATATCCCTCCGTAGGGGCGGGGCTCTGCTCCGCCCACCTTCCCCCAGGGGGGGAAGGTGTCACGGCCAAAGGCCGTGACGGATGAGGGGGCGACAGAGCAAAGCCCTGCGAAATCCGCTCCCCTCCGTAGGGGCGGACGCCTCTGTCCGCCCCATCCCGTCACCGATACCCACACCCTCGGTCGCATGCCACCCGGCAACGACAACCCACCGTAGGGCGCGACGACCCGGCGCGCCGTGTCCAGGTACCAATCACCGCCAATGTCGGCTGAATGGCATCATTTCCGATTCCCCACACGCAAAAACCCACCCCCGGGCGGCAAGCCGCCCGGGGGTCGTCTTATTCACGCGTCAAATATACCCAGCACCACAATGCCAACCGCCACCAGTCCAATCATCACGTAATGCTTCCAGCTCAGCTTCTCCCGCAGGAAAATCCGGCTCCACACCACGCTGGCCACGCAATAGGCCCCAATGATGGACACCGACAGCGCCACGTGCTCGCTGTCCGCCAGGGCGTAGATGTAAAAGAACTGTCCAATGGTCTCAAAGATGGCGCCGATGTACTTGGGCGCCTCCCGCTTGGGAATCAGCCGATCCTTGCGGATCAGCACCACGTAGATAAAGCACACCAGCCCCGCCGCCAGGAACGTCAGCTCGTAGGCGCAGTTGGCGCTGTCCTCGTCCAGCACCTCCAGCACCAGGCTGTCGGCGAAGGTGCCGGCGGCGTCCAGCACGGCGTAGAGGATGGGCAGCCCCAGGGCCAGCCACGTCTTGGCGTAATGGTGGTGGCCGAACTCCTGCCGCAGCTGGCGCATGGCGTCGTCCTCCCGAGCCTCCACCACGCCCAGGCCGATGGTGGCCAGGCATACCACGCCGGTGGCGATAAGCTGCAGCGGCACCAGGTCCCGCAGCCCGCCCATGATGAGGGTCATAATCACCACCAGCGCCCCGGAGGAATTGCAGATAGGGGAGGAGATGGACAACTCAATGTACCGCAATCCCGCGTAGCCGATGGCCATGGAGATGATGTACAGCAGGGACACCGGCAGATACGTCAGCATCACGTGCCAGCTCATCTCCACCCCGCCGATGAAGATCTCATAGCAGGCGTGGAGGCCCATCACCAGGCCCACCGCCATCACCATTTTCAAATGGCTTAATTTGTCGTCCTCATGATTGCACCCGATTTTGCTGAACAGGTCGGACCCGCTCCAGCAGAACAGGCAGATAATGGAAAACCAAAACCACATATTGATTTGTAAACTCCTTTTCTGTTATGTCAAATCCGCAGAAAAGGGAAGGGGTGGCGGCCTCCGCCGAAAGGGGTGGTTGGGCATCGTCATCGCAGTATCTTACAGGTTCAGTAAACCCGCCTCCATCATTTTTTGCAGGCTCATCATCACGCCGATCTTGGCGTGGTACCAGGTGAGCCCTCCCTGGAAATACACCGCATACGGGGGCCGGATGGGGCCGTCGGTGCTCAGCTCGATGCTGGAGCCCTGGTTAAAGGCCCCCGCCGCCATAATGATTTCACTGTCGTAGCCCGCCATGGCCGAGGGGGTGGGGGTGGCGTAGCTGTCCACCGGCGCCGCCGCCTGAATGCCCCGGCAGAAGGCGATCATGGCCTCCCGGGAGCCCAGCTCAATGCACTGGATGATGTCGTGGCGCACCTCGCCGCTGCCGGGCACCACCCGGAAGCCCAGCTTCTCGTAGCAGGCGGCGGCAAAGGCCGCCCCCTTCACCGCGGAGGCCACCACCGTGGGGGCCAGAAACAGGCCCTGGAAGAAGGACTGCAGCAGGTTCATGTTGGCCCCCAGCTCCTTGCCCAGGCCCGGCGCCGTCAGGCGGCAGGCGCAGCGCTCCACCAGGTCGGCCCGGCCGCACACGTAGCCGCCGGTGGTGGCAAGGCCGCCGCCGGGGTTCTTGATAAGGCTGCCCGCCATGATGTCGGCCCCCACGTGGATGGGGTCCTGTTCCTCCACGAACTCGCCGTAGCAGTTGTCCACCATGCAGATGATGTCCGGCTTGCACTGCTTGCAAAAGGCGATCAGCTTCCCGATCTCCGCCACGCCGAAGCTGGGCCGGGTGGCGTATCCCTTGCTGCGCTGAATGGTCACCATCTTGGTCTTTTCGTTGATGGCCCTGCGGATGCCCTCGTAGTCAAAGGTGCCGTCCGGCAGCAAATCCACCTGCCGGTAGCTGACGCCGTATTCTTTCAATGAGCCCACGGCGTCCCGGATGCCGATGACCTCCTCCATGGTGTCGTAGGGTGCCCCCACCGGGGAGAGCAGCTCGTCCCCCGGCAGCAGATTGGCGCTGAGGGCCAGGTAGAGGGCGTGGGTGCCGCAGGTGATCTGGGGCCGCACCAGGGCGTCCTCCGCCCCAAAGCACAGGGCATACACCTTCTCCAGCACCTCCCGGCCCATATCGTCGTTGCCGTAGCCGGTGGAGGGGTTGAAGTGGGTCACGTTCACGCCGCATTCCTGCATGGCGTGGAGCACCTTGGCCTGGTTGTATTCCGCGATGGCGTCAATCCGGGCAAATTCCTCCTGCAGCGAGGGCAGCACGCTGTCGGCAAAGGCCAGCACCTTGTCGTCCAGCCCGAATTGACGGTAGATTTCCTTGTTCATCCCTATATCCTTTCTCACGGTCACAGCGTCTGGGGAAAGACGATGCCGTTTCGTTTCATCATCAGCCGGATGGGGTAATCCCTGTCCAGATAGTTTTGGCAGTACCATTCGTAGGTGGCCTGGGGCAGATGCACCAGCTCCGCCGCCTCCCGGCGGAAAGCCTCAAAGGTGGCCTTGTCGCCGCTGAGCAGCGCCGCCGCCACGTCCCCCCGGCCCTCCTCCAGCAGCCGGGTAAGGCAGCCGTCCATCATGGCGGCGCACTGCCGCTCCTCGTCGCTGCCGTAGTCCTCCCGGTGGCCCAGCCAGTATAAAAACTCGTGGGGGTCCAAATCGCGGTGGGTGGTGACCTGGCTCAGCTTGAAAAAGGCCTCCCGGTCGTCCCGCCGCAGGGCGTCTATCAAAAACCGCACCAGAGCGTCGTCCAGGGCCACGCAGTCCAGCAGCACCTCAAAGGC
Organism: uncultured Clostridia bacterium; assembly: GCA_946412355.1. Taxonomy (GTDB): domain Bacteria; phylum Bacillota; class Clostridia; order Oscillospirales; family Oscillospiraceae; genus Vescimonas. Next base: position 68,946 of record CAMKGX010000002.1, on the reverse strand, counting down.
GTGCTTCCCCGCGTCCGGGTCGGGCCCGGTCTCCTCCGGGGCGGCTGTCTCCTCCGGCGTCTGCTCTGCCATCTGGGCCAGAGCGTCCAGCCCGCTGTTCTCCGGGGCAAACAATTCCTCCGGCAGCGTCCGGCCTTCTTTGGCGGCGCAGGCTTTCACAAACTCCGCCACGCCCATTTCCCCCACGGCCTTTGTCAGCCGCTGCATCTGCTCCGCCTCGTCGGCGTCCGTCAGGTCCACCGGCGAGGGGAACTCACCCTGGGTGATGCGTGTGACGTAGTCCAGAAAACAGTCAAATAAAGTCATACCCTCGCCGCCTTTCCAAAGCGTGATTTTATCATACAGCAGTTGTCAATGCAAGAAAAAACCGCTATACTGGGGAAAAACCATCCAAAAGAGGGCCCTATGTACTACGTCTATATGATTCTCTGCCGTGGCGGCGGCTACTACACCGGCCTCACCAACGACCTTTGCCACCGTATGCGCGCCCACGCCGCCGGCAAGGGCGGCCGCTATACCCATGCGCACCCGCCCCTGGCTCTGGCGGCCCTGTGGCGCTGCGCCCACGAGACTGCCGCCCGCCGCCTGGAATACGCCATCAAAAAACGCCTTCGCCGCCGGGAAAAAGAATCCCTCATCGCCCACCCCGACGCCCTTCCCTTTGCAAACCTGCCCCACGAGGACTATCGATCCGTCCCCGGCGTCACGCTGGCGGACTGCCTGGAGGGCCGTTTCCATGATTGAGCTCTACGCCGCCCCCTTGGAGGGCATCACCACCGCCGTCTGGCGCGCCGCCCACCGCCGCATCTTCGGCGGCGCGGACCGCTACTACACCCCCTTTCTCTCCCCCAACGCCAATTTGTCCTTCCAGCCCAAGGAGCTGCGGGAGATCACCACCGGCGAGCCGGATTTGGTGCCCCAGCTGCTGACCAACCGCCCGGAATACTTCATCTGGGCCGCCCGTGAGCTGGAGAAAATGGGCTTTCGCCAGGTGGACTTCAACCTGGGCTGCCCCAGCGGCACGGTGGTGGCCAAGCATAAGGGCGCCGGCCTTCTCACCGACCCCCGGGAGCTGGACGGGGTGCTGGCGGAAATCTTCGCCGCCCTGCCCCATATGGCCATCTCCGTCAAGACACGCATCGGCCGCTATGACGCCGCCGAGTGGCCCGCCCTGCTGGCGGTGTATGAAAAATACCCCCTCCACCAGCTCACCGTCCACCCCCGGGTCCAAAAGGAATTCTATACCGGCGCCGCCCACCGCGACGTGTTCCTCGCCACCCTCCGGGCCACCCGCCTCCCCCTGGTGTATAACGGCGACGTCACCACCCCCGCCGACCCCGCCCTCACCTGGGGCTGCCCGGTGATGGTGGGCCGGGGGCTGGCCGCCGACCCGGCCCTTTTCCGCCGCATCCGGGGCGGCCACCCCGCCACCCGCCAAGAGTTGCGGCAGTTTCACGACGCCCTCTACGACGGCTACGCCGCCTGGATGGGCCCCGCCGCCGTAGGCCGCCTGCGGGAGCTGTGGAACTATCTCTCCGCACGCTACCGTGACGCCGACCGCCCCCTCAAGGCCATCCGCAAGGCCAAATCCCCCGCCGACTATCTCCCCGCCGCCCACGCCATCCTGGACGGCTGCCCCCTCACCGACGAATAAAAAAACGCCGCCTCGAAAGAGGCGGCGTTTCCGCATTTGCCATGCAATAATCAGGGCGACGTCTTCAGAATATAGCACGTCACGTTTCGCCGTCCCCACCGGGCGCAGTCTGCATAGGTGGGGTACCACACGTCGATGATGTTGCCCTTCACCGCGCCGCCGCAGTCATAGGCGGTGGCGGTGCCGTACACCAGGCCGGAGTTGCCCGCCTTGCCCACGTACATGGTGGTGCCGTAGGAATATACCTTGGGGTCCACCGCCATCACGCCCTTGCCCACGGCGTGGCCGGTGGCGGTAGACGTGCCGCCGTAGTAGGCGGTGGCGTTGTTGATGACCTCCTGGGTGTAGATCATGCTGTGCCCGTCGTCAAACACCAGGTACCCGCCGCTGCCGTCGGCAAAGGGATGGGCAGACACGGCTCTGGCCTCGTTGGGCTGGCTGTACACCAGCTTGCCATACTCCACGATCTGGGTCACGGCGGAGTCGTCCTGCCGGTCCACCAGCAGGCTGTGCACCAGCCGTCCCATGCGGTAGATGTCCTCATAGGTGTCGGTGACGTACCCCGGCTCGCCTTTCTGTACAATCTCGTATTCCCCCGCCGGAAGCGTGTAGTTGGCATAGCTGACGGTCTTGTAGGGCGACACGGTGCGCTCCGTGCGCTCATAGCGCAGCTCGTCGCTGATGTGAATCAGGGGCGCGTCGCCGGTGATGTTGATGGCGATCATCTCCTGGGCCGTAGGCGTAATTTCCAGCCGCCGCAGCAGATTGTCCACCGTTTCCTTCCAGCTCTCCACGGTGATGACCTCCTCGCCGTGGCGCACGGTCACCATCAGCCCCTCCTGGAGAATCAGCTGTGCGTCCCCCGTGTCCTCGGGGCTGATGCGCAGCATGGGGGTGTCCTCCTCCCAGGTGGGGTAGTTCACGATAACCCGGGGGCCGTCCTCGTCCACCAGCAGGTAGACCTGCTCGGCCCGGGCGGGCTGGGCGTAGGCCACGCACAGCGGCAGCGCCACCAGCGATGCCACCGCGCAGTAGAATGTCAGCCGCACCAGGCTGTGGCGGTTGAAATAGAAATGGGTCCGCCGCAGAAATTGATACTGGGGCAGCTCCCACACAGCCTTTCCGAACCGATGGGCCCTGTCAGCCGCCGCCCGGGCAAAGGATGTGGCGCAAAACCGCGCCCACAGCGTATCCGCCCACAGCGCCAGCCGGATGTCCAGCCGGCACAGCCACCGCCGCAGCATCGCGGCCAGCGCGCCGTACCAGCTGCCCAGCACGCCCAGCAGCCACGCCACAGCCTGGTACTGGGGCAGCGCCCGCACCGCCTGGCCCACGGTCTCCCGGGGCACCGGCGCAAGCAGCGCATATTGTGTCAATGGATCTTTCATAACCGTTATCAGCCCTCCATCGGGGCCGAATCCTTTCCTTTTTACGCAAATGTAGGCCGAATTATATCACTTTCGTCACCGTTTGTCAAATCGCCCCCGCTGTGGTATACTCCATCACAGGATGCATCCCTCATTTTATGCCCGGGAGGCCACCGAAATGAAACTATTTGAATTGCTGTCCGTCACCCCCGGCGTCACCGCCCTCATCGGCAGCGGCGGCAAAACGTCTCTCATGTACCACCTGTGCAGCGAGCTGCGCCGCCAGGGCACCGTGCTGCTGGCCACCACCACCCACATCTATCCCCCGGAGCAGTTCCCTCTGGCCACCACGGCGGAGGCATGTGAAAAAGCCCTTCGGGAAAAGGGGGCGGCCTGCGCCGGCACCCCCGCCGAAAACGGCAAATGGACGGCCCCCGCCTTCGACGGCTGGCAGGCCATGGCGGACTTCGTGCTGGTGGAGGCCGACGGCGCCCACGGCCTGCCCCTGAAGGCCCATTTGCCCCATGAGCCGGTGATCCCCGATGGCGCCAATAACGTGATCTGCGTGGTGGGCGCCTCCGGCTGGGGCCAGCCCATCGTGGCCGCCGCCCACCGCAGCGAGCAGTTCGCCGCCCTGGCAGGGGTGGGCCCCCTCACCAGGGCCACGCCGGAGCACACCGCCGCCGTCATCGCCGCCGAGGGCTTCGCCCAACGGGTGTTCGTCAACCAGACCGACGCCCTGCCCCGCTTTTCCGCCGCCTTTATGGTCAAGGACTTTGCAAAAGCGGCAAACCTCCCCACCACCTCCGGCTCCCTCCGCCAAGGCACCTGGCAGCGCATCCGCTGAATCACCCCGCCTTCCCCCTGGGGGGAAGGTGTCACGGCCTCCGGCCGTGACGGATGAGGGGGCGACAACGCAAAACCTGTGAAAAAACGCAGCCCCTCCGTAGGGGCGGGGCTTGCCCCAAGGGCACTGGCTCCACCAGCCGCTCATTCTTCGCGGGGTGTCGCTGGCGCTGCTCCGCCCAACCCGCCGCCGACACCCCCAGACCTCGGTTGCATGGCAACCGGTTTCGACAACCGTCCGTAGGGCGCGACGACTCGGCGCGCCGCCCCAACCCTGCCACCGACCTCCGCCCCGAATGGTTGAATGGTAACCGGATTCGATAACCGTCCGTAGGGCGGGACCTATGTGTCCCGCCATCCCGGTAACGATAACCGCCACGAACGGTTGAACGGCAACCGGGCACAAAACCGCCCCCGCCTTCCCCCAAGGGGGGAAGGTGTCAGCGAAGCTGACGGATGAGGGGGCGATTCTCCGCCAGCTTACCGTGTGAACCCCACAAAAAACCGATTGGGAACCGCCGTTTTCCCCGGCCGCTCCCAATCGGTTTTTGCATTTTCACAGATAATTCACTTGGCCGCCTGCCACACCCGGCTGATGGCGGCGTCCTCATACTGCCGCGTCCACAGCTGGTAATAATACCCCCGCCGGGCCAGCAATTCCTCATGCCGCCCCTGCTCCACGATTTTGCCGTGGCGCACCACCAATATCACGTCTGCGTCCTTCACGGTGGACAGTCGGTGGGCGATCACGATGGACGTCCGCCCACGGATCACCGTGTCGATGGCGGCCTGGATCCGCTGCTCCGTCAGCGTGTCCACGGAGGCGGTGGCCTCGTCCAGCACCACGATTTTCGGGTCGGCCAGAATGGCCCGGGCGAAGGAGATCAGCTGCTTTTCCCCGGTGGAAAGCAGGTCGCCGCCCTCGCCCACGTCGGTGTCCAGCCCCTTTTCCAGCTTTTGGAGGGTGCTCTCCAGCGACACCAGGTGGATGGCCCGCTGTATCTCCTCCTCTGTGGCGTCGGGCCTGCCGTACACCAGGTTTTCCCGTATGGTGCCGGAGAACAGGTGAGGCGCCTGCAGCACGTAGCCCAGGGCCGAGTGCAGCCATAGCTGTGACCGCTCCCGGGCGTCCCGCCCGTCGATCAGCACCCGGCCCCGCGTGGGCTCATAAAACCGGCAGATCAGGCTGGCCAGGGTGGACTTGCCCGCCCCCGTCTCTCCCACGATAGCCACGTTGGTGCCAAAGGGGATGGATAGGTTGAAGTCCTCCAGCACGTATTCGTCCCCGTCGGGGTATTTGAAATCCACGTGGTCGAACTGGATGTCGCCCCGGATGGGCTCCCAGTTCTCCCGCTTGGGGGCAAAGCAGTCGCCGTACTTTGCCTCCACCTCCGCCGTGTCCTGCACGGTGGGCTTCAGGGCCAGCAAATCGGTAAACCGCTCGATGTTCACCTGGGCCTGCACCAGCAGCGCCAGCACCTCCACCAGCCACCGCACCGGCTCCATCAGGTCCTGTGCGTAGCTCATGAACAGGGCGAAGGTGCCCACCTGGTCGGCGGCCAGAATCCCGCCCTGCCACAGCACCAGCGCCAGGGCGCAGGAGGAGGCCAGGTTGGTGATCATGGAAAAAGCGCCGTAGGTCCGGGCCGAGCGCAGCACCGTCCGCTTCATCCCGGCGGTCTCCCGGCGGAATTCCTCTCCCGTTTTTTCCTCCACCGCCAGGGATTTGATGGTTTTCGCCCCGGTGATGCCCTCGTTGAAGTTGCCGGTAATCCGTGAATTGCTCTCCCGTATCTCATGGTGCAGCGTGAAAAGCCGCCCCTGGAAGAAGGAGAACAGCACCACAATCACCGGCACCACCAGAAACACCAGCCCCGTCAGCTTCACGTTGATGCCCAGCATCACCACCGCCGCCCCGATGACGAACAGAGCGAAATAGGTGCCGTCAAAGAGCTGCCAGGTAAACAGCTCCCCGATGCGGCTGGTGTCGCTCATCACCCGGGCGTGGATGTAGCCCACGCTGTTCTGGTTGTAGTAGTCAAAGGACAGCTTTTGCAGGTGGGCAAAGGCCTTGTTCCGCATGTCCCGGTCCATCTGCACCTCGGTAGCCAGGCAGCCCCGCACGCCGTAGTAGCTGATGACCGCCGTCACCACAATCAGCGCCGCGTACACCGCGGCGAAGAGGCCGATGCCCTGCAACGTGCCCTGCTGCACGAAGTGGTCCAACGCGTACTTTTGCAGCACCGGCCGTATCACGTCGCTGACGCTGCACAATAGCTGGGCCGCCACCAGCCCCAAAAAGTTCCGCTTATAGGGCCTGGCAAAGGGGAGGATGCGGGGGATACCGAACAGCGGCAGCGCCACCCGCTCTTTCTTCTCGTCACGCTTCACTGTCCGCACCCCCTTCCGTACCCAGCTGAATCTCATAAATCTGCTGGTACACGCCGCCGGCGGTTTTCAGCGCCTCCGGGGTGCCCCGCTCCGTGATCCGCCCGCCGTCCAGCACGATCACCTGGTCCGCCCGGGACAGGGTGGTGATCCGGTGAGAGATGAGGATCACCGTGGCCGTGCCGAACCGCGCCTCGATGGAGGAACGGATTTTGGCGTCGGTCTGGGTGTCCACGGCGGAGAGAGAGTCGTCAAAGATGAGGATGGGCGCGTCGCGCAGCAGCGCCCTTGCAATGGCAGCGCGCTGCTTCTGGCCGCCGGAGAGGGTCACGCCCCGCTCGCCCACAAAGGTATCGTACCCGTCATTGAAGCCCTCAATGGCCTCGGTGAGACAGGCGGCGGCAGAGGCTTTCTCCACGTCCGCCCGGGTGGCCCCGGCCTGGCCCATGGCGATGTTGTCGGCGATGGAGCGGCTGAAAAGATAGGGCTCCTGCAGCACCATGGCGATGTTCCGCCGCAGATAGTCGGTCTTGATTTCCCGGATGTCCACGCCGCCGATGGTGATGCGCCCGCCCTCTTGGGGCAGGTCGTACAGCTTGTCCAGCAGCAGCATCATGGTGCTCTTGCCGGAGCCGGTGCTGCCCAAAATGCCCAGGGTGGTGCCGTGGGGAATGGTCAGGTCGATGCCCCGCAATACCTCATGGCCCTCCTCGTAGGCGAAATGCACGTTTTCAAACCGTATGTCCCCGGTCATGTCGGCCTCGTGGGCCGTGGGTGCGTCCTGCTCCACCGGCGCGTCCATAATGTACACCAATCGTTCCAGAGAGGCCCCGGCCTTTGCCATCTCCGACAGCATCCGCCCCAGCCGCCGGATGGGGAAGGACAGCATGCCGTTGTAGGAGATAAAGGCCACGTATTCTCCGGCGGAGAGGTGGCCCCGCACCGCCAGCACCGCGCCGTATACCGTCACCAGCAGAATCTGCAACCCGCACAGCACGTCCTGCACGGCGAAGAACCGGCCGATCACGTGGCCCATGTGGACCCACAGGGAGGTGTAGTGGCGGTTGGCCGCCTCAAATTTCTCCCGCTCCTGCCGCTCGTGGGCAAAGGCCCGCACCACCCGCACGCCGGTGAGGTTTTCCTGCACGATGTTGGACACCTTGCCCTCGTTCTCGTCGCACGCCGTAAAGCCCTGGTGCATCTCCTTGCGGAACAGCACTGAGTAAGCCAGTATCACCGGGATGGGCAGCGTGGCCGCCAGGGCCAGGGCAGTGTTCATGGAGAACATGAAGTACAGCGACATGGCCACCAGTATGGCAATCCGCAGCACGGAGGTGAGCTGCTCGGCCACAAAGGTGCGCATCCGGTCCACGTCGGTGGTGCAGCGCTGGATGATGTCGCCGGTGCTGTTTTTCATGTGCCAGGCGTAGGGCAGATGGGCGATGTGGTCGTAGAGGGTGTCCCGCATGGTCTTCACCAGGGTCTCCGAGCCGCTGGAGTTGAGCATGGTGTTGCCGAACTGGGCGCACACCCGCACCACCCCCAGGGCCGCCACCGCCGCTGCGGGAATCCACAGATGGCTGCCCAGGTAGCCGTAGCCGCCAAGGCGGGCCACCAGCTCATCCACCCACGCCGGGAACTGGGACGCCTTGCCGCCGATGGCGTTGTCGATGGTGAGGCGCACCACCTGGGGCGTCATCATGTCCACCAGGGTGGTCAGCGCCGAGCAGCAGATGCTCAGGCCGAACAGGGCCTTGCTGCCCCGCAGGAATTGCAGCAGGAGGCGGCTATTGTGCCTGGTCTTGCTCTCTTTTTTGGGGGACGTCATAAATGCCGCCTCCTTTCCGTTCCATAGGTTTCCGTTTTCTGTTAAAGTGGGGGGCGTGAAATCCTGTTGATTCCACGCCCCGCTATTGTATGCAATTTTCCGCCGTTCGTCAACCGTTTCCTTCCTCGGCCCGCCACAGCGCCCAGGTCAGGGCGGCGTAATCATCAAGCCCCAGCCGTTCGCCGCGGACGGCGGGGTCGAAGCCGCAGGCGGTCACGATCTCCGTCAGTTGCTCCTTGGGGAGCTGGTAGGCGGTTTGCAGGCTGTTCACCAGCGTCTTTCGCCGCAGCGCAAACCCGGCACGCACCGCCCGCCAGAAGGCCGCCTCGCTGGGCACCTCCACCGGTGGCTTCTCCCGCAACGGGCAGTGGATCACCGCCGAGGTCACCTTGGGCGACGGCATGAAGCAGGTGTTGGGTACGGTGAAGCACAGCTTTGGCTCCGTGTAGTACTGCATCAGCAGGGAAAAGGCGCCGTATTCCGCCGTCCCCGGCGCGGCGCAAATCCGCTCCGCCACCTCTTTCTGTATCAGCACCGTCAGGCTCTCAAAGAGGCGGCTTTCCACCAATTTGGTCAGCACCGGTGTGGTGATGTTGTAGGGCAGGTTGGCGCACACCTTTACCCGCAGCCCGGGGAACTGCTCTGCCACCGTTTTCACCAGATCCAGCTTCATCACGTCCCCGGGTATCAGGGTGAAGTTGTGGTGCCCCGCCATGGTCTCCGCCAGCACGGGGTATAATCTCTCGTCCAGCTCCACCGACGCCACCTTCCCGGCAAGTTTACATAACTCGTCCGTCAGCGGCCCGATGCCGGGGCCGATTTCCAGCACGCCGCAGCCCTCATCCGCGCCGCAGGCGGCGGCGATGTCCCGGGGCACCCAGTCCTCGATGAGGAAATTCTGCCCCAGGGACTTGGCGAAGCGGAAGCCGTGGCGACCTAGCAGATTTTGAATCTCATTTCGGTCACATAAATTCATTTTGTGACCTCCTTATGTTATATTTTGAAAAGAAAAGTAACAGAATTTGTTCCGTTTAACAGGGCGAAATCAGGGGGAATCGGGGGAAATCAGCCGCCGCATATCCTCCGGCAGAGGGGCGATGAGGTGGATTTCCGCCCCGGTGAGGGGGTGGTGGAGCCACAGCTCATAGGAGTGGAGGGCGGGCCGGGCAATGAGCCCCGGCTCCTCGGCGCCGTAGAGCCAATCCCCCGCCAGGGGGCAGCCCAGGGCGGCGCAGTGGAGGCGGAGCTGGTGTGTCCTTCCCGTCACCGGGCGGAGCAAAAGAAGGCTCAAATCCCCTCTTTTCAGCACTTTATAGCACGTTTTGGCCTCTTGGCCGTGAGGGTCAATGCGCCGGCGGAACAGGGAGGCTTCGTCCCGCCCGATGGGGAGCGAAATCTCCCCCTGGGGCGGCTGGGGGCAGCCGTGGCAGATGCCCCGGTACTCCCGGCGGAATTGCTCGGTGTGTAAAAGGCGCATGCACCGGTCGTGGATGTGGCCGGATTTGGCCACCGTCATGATCCCCGAAACCCCTTTATCCAAGCGGTTTACCGGGTGAAAGGGCGCGCCGCCCAGATAGTGGGCCACCGCCCCGGCCACGGTGACGGTCTCCTCCGTGGCGGCGGCGCTGTGGACCGCCATGGCGGCGGGCTTGTTCAGAATCAGCAAATCCTCGTCCTCGTAGAGGATGTCCAGCGGCACGGCAACGGGAACAATATGGGGGCTGATTTCACCATTATCGGTGATATTTACGGTGATTTCGTCACCAAAACGGACGATTCGCGCTACGGTGGCGTTTTCGCCGTTGACCCGGATGGCGCCGCTGCGCCATTTCAGGCTCTGCACCAGGGAGTAGGACAGATGCAGCGTGCCCCGCAGCAGCCGCAGCAGCTTGGCACCGTCCTCTTCGGCGGTGACGATATGGGTCAGCACGCGCACGGCTGCGGCCTCCTTTCGGGGATTACATGGCAAGATATTGGGCGCATTTCCGGTTGGCCTCCCAGGCCGTTTTTTCCTCGTCCACGCGCTTGAGACGGCCCTGGGCCACGGTGACTACGCCGTGGACCACCGTGTAGTCCACCGCGCCCCGGACGCCCACCGTTGCCAGCACGGACCGGGGGTCGCAGCAGGCGCCCACCAGCTCCAGGCGGCGGCGGTCAATCATAAACAGGTCGGCGCACTTGCCCACGGCAAGCTGGCCGATGTCGTCCCGGCCCAGCAGCCGGGCGCTGCCACGGGTGGCCATTTTCAGCACGTCGTAGCCCGAGGGGGCGGCCTTGCTGCTGTGGAGCCGGTGGAGCAGGTATGCCGTGCGTAGCTCCTCCATTAAGCTGGAGCCGTCGTTGGAGGCGGAGCCGTCCACCGCCAGGCCCACAGGGACGCCCAGGGCCAGCATCTCCGGGATGCGGGCCACGCCGCTGGCCAGCTTCATGTTGCTGATGGGGCAGTGGGCCACGCCGGTGCCGGTCCGGGCCAAAAGGCGCAGCTCGTCGTCGTTGAAATGGATGCCGTGGGCAAACCACACGTCTTCGCCCAGCCAGCCCAGGCGCTCCATAAAGGCCAGGGGGCGGACGCCCTCCCGGGCCAGCATGTAGTTCTCCTCGTCCCTGGTCTCGCACAGGTGGGTGTGGAGCCGGACGCCGTACTGCCGGGCCAGGATGGCGCTCTGGCGCAGCAGCTCCGCCGACACGGAGAAGGGGGAGCAGGGGGCCAGGGCCAGGCGGTGCATGGCGCCGAAGGAGGGGTCGTGGTACCGCTCGATGCAGCGGATGCTGTCGGCCATGATCTCGTCCACCGTCTGCACCACGCTGTCCGGCGGCAGGCCCCCGTCCTTGACGGACAGATCCATACTGCCCCGGCTGGCGTACATACGGATGCCCAACTCGTCCGCCGCGGCAAACTGGGCCCCCAGCAAATCGCCGGCGCCCTGGGGGAAGACGTAGTGGTGGTCGAAGCAGGTGGTGCAGCCGTGCTTCATCAGCTCCCCCATGCCGGTGAGGGAGGACAGGCGCACCACGTCGGCGTCCAGATTCTTCCAGATCTCATAGAGGGTCTTCAGCCAGTCGAACAGCTCCATGTTCTGCACCTGGGGCAGATTTCGGGAGAACACCTGGTAGAGGTGGTGATGGGTGTTGATAAGGCCGGGATAGCACAGCATGTTCGTGCCGTCCAGCACCGTGTCGGCCTGCCGGTCAAGGTGGGGGCCGATGGCCCGGATGACGCCGTTCTCGGCGTACAGATCCACGTTTTCCAGCAGGGAATCGTGGTCATCACAGGTGATGAGGGCGGAGATATTGCGAATCAATAAAGTGGACATGGTATCCTCCTATGACAAAGCCCCCCGACGTGGGGGGCTTTGATGGCAGAGTGGTCAGCGTTCTTCCCGGAAGTAGCTGAGGCCCAGGGAGGCGGGGGGCTGGTCCTCCCGCTTCTTGCGCAGGGACACGATGATCAGCACCACCAGGGTAATCACGTAGGGGAGCATCTTGTACAGCTCCTTGACCTCCATGTGGCTGCCGGTGGGAATGTAGAGATAGAGAATATACAGTCCGCCGAACAGCATGGAGGCCAGGATGCTGACATTGGGACGCCAGATGGTGAAAATCACCAGCGCAATCGCCAGCCAGCCCCGATCGCCGAAGGCGTTGTTGGACCAAACACCGCAGGCGTAGTCCATCACGTAGTACAATCCGCCCAGGCCGGCAATCATACTGCCGACACAGGTGGCGATGTACTTATAGGCCGTTACGTTGATACCGGCGGCGTCGGCGGTGGCGGGGCTTTCACCCACGCTGCGCAGATGCAGACCGGGACGGGTACGGTTGAGCATATAGGAGGCCAGCAGGGCGATAATGACGGCAAGGTACGCCAGGAAGCCGTAATTTAAGAAGATTTTACCAAACCAGCCCAGATTGGCGGCGAAGGGCAGGTGCTTGCTGAAAAAGGCGCTGGTGGCGGGCAATGCCACAGAGGGGACATCCGCGTTGGCCAGCTTGATAAGAGAGCCGCCGAAGAAGTTGCCGAAGCCCACGCCAAAGGTGGTCATGGCAAGGCCGGTGACGTTCTGGTTGGCACGAAGGGTCACCGTCAGGAAGCAGTAGATGAGACCCATCAGCAGGGAGCCCAGCAGGGAACACACCATGGGGATCGCGATGGCCAGAAAACCGTTGAGAGGTTGACCGGCCGCGGACTGCTCATAGAAGAAGGAACCGATTACACCGCTGATGGCGCCCACATACATGATGCCGGGAATACCCAGATTCAGGTTGCCGGATTTCTCCGTCAGGATCTCACCGGTGGAACCAAAGAGCAACGGCGTACCCTGCATGACAGCGCGAGGGATGAAGGACACAATATCAAACATCATTTACCCTCCTTTCTGTTCTTGCGGAAGTGAACCGTGTAGTTGACAAAGAAATCACTGCCGATGATAAAGAACAGAATAATACCTGTCAGAATGTCGGCAAAGGAGTGGTTCAGCGAAAACACGCTGGAAATCTCGGTGGCACCGCGCTCCAGCACCACCAACAGGAGGCTGGTGAAAATCATGCCGATGGGATTGAACTTGGCAAGCCAGGACACCATGACGGCGGTGAAGCCGCGGCCATCCACCAGGGTGGTGGTGAGGGTGTGGTCGGTGGCGCTGACCAGCAGCATACCCACCATACCGCAGATGGCACCGCTGAGCACCATGGTGCGGATGATGACCCGATTCACCTTGATGCCGGCGTAACTGGCGGTGCGGTGGCTCTCGCCCACCACGGAGATTTCATAGCCGTGCTTGCTGTATTGCAGGTAGATATACATGACGCCGGTGAGGATGGCGATAACCAGAATGGTCAGCAGATACCGCTGCCCGCCGATGACGGGGAGCCAGCCGGCGTTGGTAGACTGATTGATGACGCCGATTTTGCCGGAGCCCTTGGGAACCTCCCAAACGATGATAAAGTAGGCGGCAAGCTGCATGGCTATGTAGTTCATCATCAGGGTGAAAAGAGTCTCGTTGGTCTCCCAGTGGGCCTTGAAGAAGGCCGGCAGGAAACCCCACAGCGCGCCTGCGAGCAGACTGGCCAGCAGCGAGATAAGGATCAGCAGGCCGTTGGGGACTTTATCGCCCAGGGTAATCATGCAGGCGGCGCAGGCCAGGGAGCCGATCAACACCTGACCCTCGGCGCCGATATTCCAAAACCGCATCTTAAAGGCAGGAGTCACAGCCAGGGAAATGCCCAACAAAATGGCAAGATTCTGCGCAGTGACCCAGATTTTGCGATTGGTACCGAAGGCACCATAGAACAGGGTGCGGAACACCTCCACAGGATTCAGCCCGGTCAAAAGCATGGTGATGATGCCGCAGAACACCAGCGCCAGCAGGATGGCGCCGCCGCGAATCAGCCAATTCTTATACCAGGGCAATGCCTCCCGCTTGGCGATGCTCAGCAGAGGCTGCTTCTGCTTTTCCATTATTCAGCGCCCTCCTTTCTATGCTGGGTCATCAGCAGGCCCACTTCCTCCTTGGTGATGGCGCGTCCGTCCACCACGCCGGAGACCTGGCCGCCGCACAGCACCACGATCCGGTCGCACAGCTCCAGCAGCACGTCCAGATCCTCGCCTACGTAGACCACGGCCCGGCCCTTCATCTTCTGCTCGGTAAGGAGATTATAAATGGTATACGAGGTATTGATGTCCAGGCCGCGGACGGCGTAGGCCGTCATCAGCACAGCGGGCTCCTGGGCGATTTCGCGGCCCACCAGCACCTTCTGCACGTTGCCGCCGGACATACGCCGCACGGGGAACTTGGTGCTGGGGGTCACCACCTCCAGCTCCTTCCAGATGCGGTTGGCCAGCGCCTCGGGGCCCTTGGTGTCCACGAAGATGCCCTTGCCCTTGCGCCAGGAACGGAGCATCATGTTGCCGGTCATGCCCATGGTGCCCACGAGGCCCATGCCTAAGCGGTCCTCGGGGACGAAGGACATGGCGATGCCCGCCTTGCGGATGTCCATGGGGTCCATGCCCACCAGAGATTGGGGCTGGTGCTTGGGCTGGCCGCTTTCATCGGTCTCGGCATAATCCACGTCGGGATCGTAGTAGAGGATCTTGCCCTCCTTCACCGGGTAGAGACCGGCGATGGACTCCAGCAGCTCCTTCTGGCCCGAGCCGGCCACACCGGCGATGCCCAGAATTTCGCCGGCGTTGGCGGTAAAGCTCACGTCGTCCAGCCGCTTGACGCCCAGCTCATCATAGGCCGTGACGTGCTCCAGCACCAGACGGGGGGTGGGGTTGACGGGCAGGGGGCGGTCGATATTCAGGCTGACGCTGCGGCCCACCATCATATCGGTGAGGGACTGCTGGTTGGCATCCTTGGTGGCCACATCACCGATATACTCGCCCTTGCGCAGGATGGCCACCCGGTCGGACACATCCAGCACCTCGTGGAGCTTGTGGGTAATGATGATGAGGGATTTGCCGTCGCGCTGCATGTTGCGCATGATGGCAAAGAGCTTGTCGGTCTCCTGGGGGGTGAGCACGGCGGTGGGCTCGTCCAGAATGAGGATGTCGGCGCCGCGGTAGAGCACCTTCACGATCTCCACCGTCTGCTTCTGGGAGACGGACATATCGTAAATCTTCTGGTTGGGCTGGATGTCGAAGCCGTACTTCTCACAGATCTCCTTCACCTTCTGGCCCGCCTTTTTCAGATCCAGGCGGCCCTCCTCCTCCAGGCCCAGGACGATGTTCTCCGTGGCGGTGAACACATCCACCAGCTTGAAGTGCTGGTGGATCATGCCAATGCCGTTATCGAAGGCGTCCTTGGGGGAGGCGATGGTGACGGGCTTGTCGTGCACGTAAATCTGGCCTTCATCGGGATAATAGATGCCGGAGAGCATGTTCATCAAGGTGGTCTTGCCGCTGCCGTTCTCGCCCAGCAGGGACAAAATCTCGCCCTCGTGCAGCGCAAGATTGATGCCGTTATTGGCCACCACGCTGCCGAACCGCTTGGTGATGTTCTCCATCCGAATGGCGTTCTTCACAGGTTCCAAGGCTGTCATCCTTTCTTTCGGTCAGGCGCGCCGGAAGCGCCCGAACGGAATTCGATACCAAGGGTATTTTAGCATATTCCCGGCATCTTGTAAATCAAAATCCACAAAAATTTTTTGGAAACTACAAAAATTCTGTTAGTTTTTAATAAGAAAAGTGGGCCGCCGTCGGGCGGCCCACCTGGGGGCAGGGAAACGAATCAGAAGGCGGTATCCAGCAGGTTGATGCCGTCGATGGTCAGATCGAAGTAGGGGGCGGAACGGAATGCGGACTCCTGGAAGTAACCGTCAGCCACCACCTCGGTATCGGGGGTATAGGCGGGATCAGAATCCACGTCAGCCATGTAGCTGGTCAGAGCGGCACCGTTTACGGTGAAGTTGGCGGTGTCGAACACGTGGAGCGTACCGGCCTCCAGAGCGGCCTTGGCCTCGTCAATGGCGGCCTGGGTGCCCTCGGGAGCCACGGCGGTGTTGAGCTCGGTAAGCTCGACGGAACCGGTGGCGATGGTGCCGGTGTAGTCAGCGTCGATGGGCTGGCCGTTCATCGCGGCGGAAATGGCATAGACATAGTAGGGCACCCAGTTGATGCGGGAAGAGATAATGTAGGTGTTGGGAGCCACGGAGATGGTGCTGCCGTTATAGGAGACATCGGGCACACCGGCGGTCTCGCAGGCGGTGGGGGCGCCGAAGGAGTCGGCGTGCTGGGAAATCAGAACGCAGCCGCCCTCAATCAGCTTGTTGGCGCCTTCCTTCTCGGCGGCCTCATCATACCAGGAACCGGTGAAGGTAACATCCATGGTCACAGTGGGAACGATGGAGCGAACGCCCAGGAAGAAGGAGGTATAGCCGGAGACCACCTCGGCATAGGTGAAGGCGCCCACGTAGCCGATCTTGGGGTTGGCGTCAGTGACTTCGCCGGACTCCATCATGGCCTTCAACTTCATACCGGCGGCAATACCGGCCAGATAGCGGCCCTCATAGATGGAGGCAAAAGCATTGTGGTAGTTGGGCAGGCCCTCGGTGTGGGCGCGGGTGCCGGTGGAATGGCAGAACTCAACATCAGGATACTCTTTGGCAGCCTGAATCATGTAGTCCTCATGACCGAAGCTGTCAGCGAACACGATCTTGCAGCCGCTGTCCGCCATATCGGCAGCGGTCTCATAGCACTCCTGGCCTTCGGGTACGTTGGTCTTCAGAACGTATTCGACGCCAAGCTGCTCGCAGGCTTCCTTTGCAGCGTTGATGAAGTTCAGGTCATAGGTGGAGTTTTCGTCGTGCAGGGTGATAAAACCGACTTTGAAGGGGGCAGGGGTCTCCTCGCCGCCTTCATCGGAGGGTGCGGGAGTCTCGCTGGGGTTCCCGCCGCAGGCGGCCAGGCACAGCACCATGACCAGGGCGAGGATCAATGCAAGAAACTTCTTCATTCTTTTTTCCTCCTTTAATAATATAGGACACGCGGCTGAAAGTAAGGTTAAATTTGCCGCGTGCCTGAATAACGGGCGTCGCCCGGCATTCACAGAGAATGGCTCCGATAAGAGTATTATAAGTGAAAATGCACAGGATTTCAATACAAAAAGGACGCTATTTTGACATTTCTTTTCAATGGCTGGCAGTAATAATTGCGATGTGGGAGAAAGTTGCACAAACTAAGGGGACTTATTTTGTGGAAAATAGGCAAGGGTTGTGTGAAAAACCTAACAAGCGGGATTTCGCCACTGATGGATGCGAGTACCTGTTTTCCCGGCTATCCCTGAGGCGGAGCGAAAGAATCACTGGTGAATCCGAGTACCCGTTTTCCCGGCGATGCCCTCCTGGGCCTTTTGCAGCAGGGTGATGAGGGCGGTGCGGCCGGGGCGGGACAGGGCGAATTTCTCCGCCGCCTGGACCTTGGGCAGCATGGAGCCCTTGGCGAACTGGCCCTGGGCGATGTATTCCTCCACCTGGGCGGGGGTGAGATCGTCCAGATCCTGCTGCTCGGGGGTGTTGAAGCGGATGGCCACCTTCTCCACGGCGGTGAGGATCACCAGCACGTCGGCCTCCAGCAGCTCGGCCAGCAGCTCGGAGCCGAAGTCCTTGTCGATGACGGCGGGGACGCCCCGGAGCTGTCCGTTTTCACGGATGACGGGGATGCCGCCGCCACCCACGGCGATGACCACGTGGCCGGCGTTGCATAGGGCGCGGACGGAGTCGATCTCCACGATGTCCACGGGCTTGGGGGAGGGCACCACCTGGCGGTAGCCCCGGCCGGCGTCCTCCACCATGGTGTAGCCCCGCTGGGCGGCGATGCGCTCCGCCGTCTCCTTATCGTAAAAGGCACCCACGGGCTTGGTGGGGTTCTGGAAGGCGGGGTCCTCCGGGGAGACCACCACCTGGGTGACCACGGTGGCCACGCTCTTGGCGATATGGCGGCGGGACAGCTCGTTGTCGATGGCCTGCTGGAGATGGTAGCCGATGTAGCCCTGGGACATGGCGCCGCACTCGGGGAAGGGCATGTCCGCCTTGATGGCGCCGCTCTCGGCGGCGGTGGAAAGGCCCAGGTGGATCATGCCCACCTGGGGGCCGTTGCCGTGGGCGATGACCACCTCGTTGCCGTCGGCGATCAGGTCCACGATGGCGCTGGCGGTGTCGGTGACCAGATGGAGCTGCTCGGCGGCGGTGCTGCCCAGGGCGTTGCCGCCCAGGGCGATGACGATTCTTTTGCTCATTTTAATATAGTACCTCTCTACGCACATAGGGGGATAGCGGGAACGCTGCCGCTCCCGCTATCCCGTTGTTTTTTAGAAAATCTTGCGCTTGTCCTTGCCCTCGTCCAGCTCCATGAGAGCCTTGACGGGGTCCTTCACCTGGGCCAGGAAGATCATGGCCGCGATGACGTAGGGCTTGTAGCTGGCCTGCTTGTACAGGGGCACCAGGTAGCGGTCGAACACAGAGTTGTCCACCTCGCCCTCGGGGCAGCTCAGGCCGGAGATGTCGGCGGGCAGGCAGTGGAGGTACAGGGCCTTGCCGTCCTTCGTCAGCTTCATCATCTCCTCGGTGCAGGCCCAGTCCTTGTGCTGGGCGTTCTGGGCCAGGAGGCGCTTTTCCAGGGCGTCGATGCCCGCCTTGTCGCCGGCGGCGTAGAGCTTGGTGCGCTCTTCCATGGCGGCAAAGGAGGCCCAGCTCTTGGGATAGACGATGTCCGCATCCCGGAAGGCTTCCTTCATGTCGTTGGTCTTATGGAATTGGGAGCCGTACTTCTCACAGTTGCGGCGGGCCACGTCCTCCACCTCGGGCATCACGTCATAGCCCTCGGGATGGGCCAGGGTCACGTCCATGCCGAAGCGGGTGAACAGGCCGATGACGCCCTGGGGAACGGACAGGGGCTTGCCGTAGGAGGGGGAGTAGGCCCAGGTCATGGCCACTTTCTTGCCCTTCAGGTTCTCCACGCCGCCGAAATAGTGGATGACGTGGAGCATATCCGCCATGCACTGGGTGGGGTGGTCCACGTCGCACTGGAGGTTTACCAGGGTGGGCTGCTGCTCCAGGATGCCGTCACGGTAGCCGTCCTTCACGGCGTCCATAAAGGTCTTCTGGTACTTGTGGCCCTCGCCGATGAACATATCGTCACGGATGCCGATGACGTCGGCCATGAAGGACACCATGTTGGCGGTCTCACGGACGGTCTCGCCGTGGGCGATCTGGGAGGTCTTCTCGTCCAGGTCCTGCACCTCCAGGCCCAGCAGGTTGCAGGCGGAGGCGAAGGAGAAGCGGGTGCGGGTGGAGTTGTCACGGAAGATGGAGATGCCAAGGCCGGAGTCGAACACGCGGGTGCTCTTGTTGCGCTCCCGCAGGTCGCGGAGGGCGTCGGCCACGGTGAAGACGGCGTCAATCTCGTCGTCGGTCTTGTCCCACGTCCAGTAGAAGTCGGTCTTGTACATGTTGTTGATGTTGAGGGTGCTGAGGTGGCGTGCCAGTTCCACGGTCTTGCTCATAGGTCGTTCTCCTTTTTATATAAAGATGGAATGGAATGGGGGGGATGGCGGGACACATAGGTCCCGCCCTACGGAGGGGGGGTTTCCGGCGCTGTGTCCCTACGCCCCCTCATCCGTCACGGCCTTTGGCCGTGCCACCTTCCCCCCGAGGGGAAGGCGGGCGGGCCGCCGGGCGCCAGCGACACCCCGCGAGGCGCGAGCGGCTGGTGGAGCCAGTGCCCTTGGGGTAGGCGGCGGCCCCTACAAATCATTTTTTATTTGATGTTGTTGCCCGTCAGCTCCTGGCGGAAGGCGGTGGCGGTGCCGTCCTTGTTCTCGGGCTTATACAGCATGGGGACGGCGGCGTACAGGGCGGCGCAGGTGACCAGGTCCTTCTTCCAGGTGATCTCGTTGGGGGCGTGGGCCTGGGACTCGGCGCCGGGGCCGAAGCCTACGCAGGGGATGCCGTAGCGGCCCTGGATGGACACGCCGTTGGTGGAGAAGGTCCACTTGTCGGTGAGGGGACGGCCGATGCGCTTTTCCTTGGCGGTGTCGTCGGCATAGAGGCGCTCCGTACCCCACAGGGCGTGGTGGGCGTCCACCAGGGCCTGGACGTGGGGAGCGGTCTCCTTATTGATCCAGGTGGGGAAGAAGCACTCGGTCTCGTACACGTGGCCCGTCCAGGCGGGACGGTCGTACATATACATGGACACCTTCACGTCCTTGGCATACTTACGGCAGGCGGGCAGGTCCTCGATCTCCTTGAGGCAGGACTGGTAGGTCTCGCCGGCGGTCATGCGGCGGTCGATGGAGATGGCACAGCTGTCCGCCACGGCGCAGCGGGAGGGGGAGGTGTAGAAGATCTGGCTGGTGGTGCAGGTGCCGCGGCCCAGGAAGCGGGCGTCCTCATAGTGGTCGGGGTTGTACTTGGGGTCCAGCATCTTCACCAGGCCCTTGATCTCCAGGTCGTCGTCGGCGGGATTCTCGTTGAGATCCCGGACGTTCTCGATGATCTCGGCCATCTTGTGGATGGCGTTGTCGCCCCGCTCGGGGGCGGAGCCGTGGCAGGAGACGCCGTGGACGTCCACCCGAATCTCCATGCGGCCCCGGTGACCGCGGTAGATGCCGCCGTCGGTGGGCTCGGTGGAGATGACGAACTCGATCTGGCTGCGGGCGTCGTCGGGGCCCTGGAAATACTCGTTGACGATGGACTGCCAGCACATGCCGTCGCAGTCCTCCTCCTGGACGGAGCCCACCACCATCATCTTATAGCCCTCGGGCAGCAGGCCCAGGTCCTTCATAATCTTCACGCCGTAGGCGGCGGCGGCCATGCCGCCCTCCTGGTCGGACCCGCCGCGGCCGTAGATGATCTCGTCGGTCTCGTAGCCCTGGTAGGGGTCGGCCTCCCAGTTGGCGATGTTGCCGATGCCCACGGTGTCGATGTGGCTGTCGATGGCGATGATTTTGTCGCCATGGCCCATCCAGCCGATGACGTTGCCCAGCTTGTCGATCTCTACCTTGTCGTAGCCCAGGGACTCCAGCTCCCGGGCGATGCGCTTGACCACCTGCTCCTCCTCACAGGACTCGGAGGGAATGGCGATCATGTCCCGCAGGAACTTCACCATAGCGGGGCGATAGCCCTCCGCCGCTTTTTTAATGGCCTCAAAATCCATAATGCAACCTCCTGATCGTTCGGCGTGACACGCCCCGTATAGTATCGTCGCGGGGGGACAGTATCCCCTCTTTCCCCTCTATCATAGCACGATGCGGGCAGATGTCAAACAAAAATTTTGAAATCCTAAATCTTTTTTAGAATTTTTCTTGCTTTTGCCGGTTTTTGTGGTATAGTGAAACTGTGAAAGTGGAAGCTGCGGACGGAGAACAGAGGTGAAAGCGATGGAGAGCAGACGACTGGAAACGCTGAAACAAATCGCTCACGGCGTGGCCGTGCAGTTTGGCGACAAGTGCGAGGTGGTGATCCACGACGTGACCCCGGGCCGTCCGGACCACACCATCGTGTACATCGAAAACGGACACGTGTCCGGCAGAAAGGTGGGGGACGGCGCGTCCCAGGTGGTGCTGGATCAGATTGCCAATCTGGAATCCCAGCCGGAGGATCATCTGTGCTATCTGATGCGGACGCCGGGGGGCAAGATACTCAAGTCCTCCACCATGTACATCCGCAACAGCCGGGGGGCGGTGACGGCCATCTTCGCCATCAACTACGACGTGACCAACCTCATTCTGATGCACCAGGAGATCGGGGAGATGACCATGCCCCGTGACACCGCCCACACCGAGCCGGAGAAAATCATCAACGTCAACGACGTGCTGGAGGAGCTGATCACCCAGTCCATCCGCCTGGTGGGCAAGCCGGTGGCGCTGATGAGCAAGGACGACAAGATCAAGGCCATCCGCTTCCTCAATGACGCCGGGGCCTTCCTGGTGACGAAATCCGGCGACAAGGTGGCCAAATATTTCGGTATTTCAAAGTACACACTATATTCCTATATCGACGCCAAAAAACAGGAGGAAAAGAAAAATGGGTAAGATCGATCTGACTATCAACAAGACCGGCCTCGAGCACAACATCCGCAAGGCCAAGGAGAACAACGTCATCATCCCCACCTTCGCGGAGATGGAGAACCCGGAGCTGATTCCGGAGAAGATCAAGGCGAAGCTCTCTCACACCGGCCTCTGGGACGTGGACCCGGTAAACCTGTTCCGCATCACCTGGAAGAACGAGGCCAAGGAGAGCGGCGGCCTGTTCCAGAAGGTGCCCAACTACGTGGAGATTCCCAGCGCCCTCAGCGGCGTGCCCTGCCGCATCATCGCCATGGCGGGCAAGTGGTTCCCCACCGGGTGCCACAAGGTGGGCGCCTCCTTCGGCTGCCTGGCCCCCCGGCTGGTCACCGGTCAGTTCGACGCCGATTATCACCACGCCGTTTGGCCCTCCACCGGCAACTACTGCCGCGGCGGCGCTTTCAACTCCAAGCTGCTGGCGGTGGACAGCGTGGCCATCCTGCCCGCGGAGATGTCCAAGGAGCGGTTCGACTGGCTCAGCAAGATCGCCGGGCAGGTCATCGCCACTCCGGGCTGCGAGTCCAACGTGAAGGAAATTTTCGACAAGACTTGGGAGCTGAAGCAGGACCCCACCATGATGATCTTCAACCAGTTTGAGGAGATGGGCAACCCCCTGTGGCACTACAACGTGACGGGCCGGGCGTTGGCCGACCTCTTTGAGGCGGTGAAGAAGCCGGGACAGCGGCTCTCCGGCGCCTGCTTTACCTCCGGCTCTGCCGGTACCATGTCCGCCGGCGACCTGCTGAAGGAGCGTTATCCCCACCTGAAGCTGGGCGTGGGCGAGGCGCTGCAGTGCCCCACCATCCTCAACAACGGCTTCGGCGGCCACCGCATCGAGGGCATCGGCGACAAGCACATCCCCTGGATTCACAACGTGAAGAACACCGACATGGCCATCGCCATCGACGACGAGGACAGCCAGCGTCTGCTGCGGCTGTTCAACTGCCCCGAGGGCCAGGCCTACATGAAGAACGAGCTGGGCCTGGACGACGAGCTGATCGAGAAGCTGACCTGGCTGGGCATCTCCGGCATCGCCAACGTGCTGTGCTGCATCAAGATGGCCAAGTATTACGAGTTCACCGCCGACGACGTGGTGTGCACCGTGCTCACTGACTCCGCCGTCATGTACCAGTCCCGCATCGACGAGCTGAACCAGATGTACGGCGCTTACGACAACAAGGCCGCCGCCGTGGATCACAACCTCCACATGCTGGGCCTGCGGACCGACAACCTGATGGAGCTGACCTACGCCGAGCGCAAGCGCATCCACAACCTGAAGTATTACACCTGGGTGGAGCAGCAGGCCAGGGACGTGAAGGACCTGAACGCCCTGTGGTACGACACCGAGGGCACCTGGGACGCCGTGCACGCCCAGGCCGACGAGCTGGACGAGCTGATTCGGGAGTTCAACGAGGCCACGGGGCTGCTGAAGGCGCTATAAGGGGCGAATCGTGTTTTGACCTGGCAGGGGGCGGGGCGGACGCCCCGCCCCCGGTTGCCCGTATATCGCATATTGGGAGGAAACGTGCCAAAGAGGAAGAATCCACGGTTGGGGAAATATGATTATTCTCTGCCGGGCACCTATTTTGTAACGATCTGCACGCAGGGGCGCCGGGATGTGTTCGGCGTGCCGTGCGTAGGGCGGGACCTATGTGTCCCGCCAAACGCGGCCCGCAGGATTGCGGAGCATTGGGTGGGGGAGATACACAGAAAATTTCCCCAGTGCTGGGTAGACCATGGTGTGGTTATGCCCAATCATATACACCTTTTGTTGACGATAGCATATCGTGCGGACGGTGAGAAGGAGCATACCGGGGCAGAGGCGGGACACACAGGTCCCACCCTACGAAGGGAAGATGTACCGGGGGCAGAGGCGGGACACGCAGGTCCCGCCCTACGAAGGGAAGGCGAACCGGGAGCGGAGGCGGGACACATAGGTCCCGCCCTACGAAGGGGAGATGTACCGGGGACAGAGGCGGGACACATAGGTCCCGCCCTACGAAGGGAAGATGTACCGGGGGCAGAGGCGGGACACATAGGTCCCGCCCTACGAAGGGAAGGCGAACCGGGAGCGGAGGCGGGACACACAGGTCCCGCCCTACGAAGGGGAGATGTACCGCAGATGATACAGTGGTACAAAACCATGACCACCAACGCCTGCATTCGCGCCGTGAAGGAGGGGCGGATGCCACCCTTTGACGGGCATCTTTGGCAGGCGTCGTTCTACGACCATGTGGTGCGGAACGAACGGGACTATTTGCGGATTTGGCAATATATCGACGAGAATCCTCTGCGATGGACAGAGGACATTTATTACGAGGAGACAACGCCATGAAAAACGTAAAATACGGCAAGTGCGTGCGGTGCGGGAGGACTTACGAGGCCGTGCCGGATTTGACCAACTGCCAGTGCGGCGGGATTCTGGACATCGTGTATGATTACGATTACATTAAGACCGTATTGACCAAGGAGAAGCTGGCGCGGCGGGAAAACCGCTCCATGTGGCGCTACCGGGAGCTGCTGCCTGTGGAGGAGACCACTCCCGACACGCCGCTGCGAGTGGGCTGGAGCCCCCTGTATGAGGAGCCGGGGCTGGCGGAGATGCTGGGCATCCGCAAGCTGTGGGTGAAGGACGACGGACAGAACCCCACCGCCTCCTTAAAGGACCGGGCCAGCGCCATGGCGGTGGCCAAGGCCATGGAGGCGGGGGCAAAAACCATCGCCTGCTCCTCCACCGGCAACGCCGCCTCCTCCCTGGCGGGCAACGCCGCCGCCGCGGGGCTGAAAACCTACATTTTCGTGCCCGACCGGGCCCCCAAGGGCAAGGTGGCCCAGCTGATGATTTTCGGCGCCAACGTCATCTCCGTCAAGGGCAACTACGAGGAGACCTTTAAGATGTCCGCCGCCGCCATTGAAAAATACGGCTGGTACAACCGCAACGCCGCCATCAATCCCTACCTCAGCGAGGGCAAGAAAACCGTGGCCCTGGAGATTGCGGAGCAGCTCAACTGGGAGATGCCCGACTACCTGGCCATCTCCGTGGGCGACGGCTGCACTATCGCCGGCGTGTGGAAGGGCTTTAAGGACCTGTACGCCATCGGCTTTATTGACAGGCTGCCCCGGCTGATCTCCGCCCAGTCCCTGGGGTGCTACCCCATCAACCGGGCCATCCAGGAGGGCAAGGACTGGGAGCCCATGGAGGAGAACACCATCGCCGACTCCATCTCCGTGGGTGTGCCCCGCAACGCCGACAAGGCGCTTGCGGCCATCCGGGAGTCCAATGGCATCGCCGTGTGCGTCAGCGACGAGGAGATTCTGGCCGCCCAGCGGCTGCTGGGCCGCACCTGCGGCGTGTTCGGCGAGCCGGCGGGCGTCACCGGTACGGCGGCGCTGAAAAAGGCCTGCGAGCTGGGCCTCATCGAGAAGGACGCCACGGTGGTGTCCGTGGTCACCGGCAACGGCTTGAAGGACGTGGCCAACGCCATCAAGTCCGCCGGAGAGCCGCTGCACATCGAACCGGATCTGGACTTGATGGTAAAGGGCTTCGCGGAGCGGGGCGTCACCGTTGAGTAAATGCGGATACCGTTTTATCTAATAGGAAAAGGGTGCCCGGCGGGGCGCCCTTTTTTCCATTCAAAATGCTGTCATTTTTCCACAAAAAAACCAAAAACATTTTGGATTTACCGACAAATTTACCTTGACTTTTGGGCTGATATCGTGTATCATAGTTGGTGATGTAAAGGTAAATAACTTTACAGAAGGAGGAATTCGCGTGAAAAACCAGACCTATCGCATGACCATGCTGTTCGATTTTTACGGAGAAGTCCTCACCCAGCGGCAGAAGGAGTTCTTCGACCTGTATTACAATGAGGATTTGTCCCTGGGCGAAATCGCCGAGAACTACGGTATTTCCCGCCAGGGCGTCCGGGACGTCATCGTCCGGGCCGAGGGCGTGATGCAGGAGATCGAGGACAAGACCGGTCTGCTGCGCCGCTTTATGCAGATGCAGGACAAGCTGGACGCCATCACCCAGGCGGCCCGTGACATCCAGACCATCAACTACCGCCAGCACGAGAACCCGGAGCTGGACCGGCTGGCACAGGTGATCCTCACCAACGCCGACGCCCTGAAGGAGTAAGCGAAGATGGCATTTGAAGGACTCAGCGAAAAATTAAACGCCACGTTCAAGCGCCTGCGGGGCAAGGGACGGTTGACAGAGGCGGACGTCCGCGCCGGCATGCGGGAGGTGCGCATGGCGCTGCTGGAGGCCGACGTCAGCTATAAGGTGGTCAAGGACTTTGTTGCCCAGGTCACCGAGCGGTGCGTGGGCAGCGACGTGCTGGACAGCCTGACACCCGCCCAGCAGATCATCAAGATCGTCAACGAGGAGCTGACGGCCCTCATGGGCGGCACCAACGCCAAGCTGGCGTTCGCCTCCAAGGGGCCCACGGTGATCATGATGGTGGGCTTGCAGGGCGCCGGTAAAACCACCAACGGCGCCAAGCTGGCAGGCTTTTTTCGCCGGCAGTACGGCAAGCGGCCGCTGCTGGTGGCCTGCGACGTGTACCGCCCTGCCGCCATCACCCAGTTGCAGGTGGTGGGCAAGCAGCTGGACATCCCGGTGTTCGAGATGGGCCAGGGCGACCCGGTGGAGATCGCCCAAGAGGCGGTGCGCTACGCCCGGGACCACGGCAACGACACGGTGCTGCTGGATACCGCCGGACGGCTCCACGTGGACGAGGCGCTGATGGACGAGCTGCGGCGCATCAAGGCCACGGTGCATCCCAACGAGATTTTGCTGGTGGTGGACGCCATGACCGGCCAGGACGCGGTGAACGCCGCCTCCGCCTTTGACGAGGCCCTGGGCATCGACGGCGTGCTGCTGACCAAGCTGGACGGCGACGCCCGCGGCGGCGCGGCCCTCAGTATCCGGGCGGCCACCGGCAAGCCCATCAAG
The DNA here is from genome assembly GCA_946412355.1 of uncultured Clostridia bacterium. Classification (GTDB taxonomy): domain Bacteria; phylum Bacillota; class Clostridia; order Oscillospirales; family Oscillospiraceae; genus Vescimonas. The sequence goes on along the minus strand of CAMKGX010000002.1, from coordinate 42,344 downwards.
TTCGTGGGCACCGGCGAGAAGCTGGACATGATCGACCACTTCCACCCCGACCGCATGGCCTCCCGCATTCTGGGCATGGGCGACATGCTGAGCCTGATCGAGAAGGCGGAGCAGCAGTATGACGAGGCCCAGGCCAAAAAGCTGGAGGAGAAGCTGCGGAAGAACCGCTTTACCCTGGCGGATTATCTGGACCAGATGGAGCAGTTGGGCAACATGGGCGATTTGAGCCAGCTGGCGGATATGCTGCCCGGCAACATGGGCAAGGGCCTGGACGCCAGCCAGATCGACGAGCGCAAGCTGGCACGGCAGAAGGCCATCATCCAGTCCATGACGCCCCTGGAGCGGGAGAACCCCCAGGTGCTCAACGCCAGCCGCAAGCGCCGCATTGCCGCCGGCTGCGGGCTGGAGGTGTCGGACGTGAACCGTCTGCTGAAGAGTTTCGAGATGATGCAGCAGATGACAAAGGCCATGACCCGGGGCAATTTCCGGGGCATCCCCGGTATGGGGGGCAGCAGCAAGATGCGCAATTTCGGGCGCAAAAAGCGGCTGAAATAACAGAGGGAATAAGTGCTTTCGCATTTATCTGATAAAAAAGAAATACATATTTAATTTGGAGGAAAAAACTATGGTTAAGATTCGTCTGCGCCGCATGGGCGCCAAGAAGGCTCCTTACTACCGCGTGGTGGTGGCTGATTCCCGCTATCCCCGCGACGGCCGTTTCATCGAGGAGATCGGCTCCTACAATCCCTGCGTGAGCCCTGCCGAGATCAAGATCGACGCTGACCGCGCCCGTGAGTGGATCAAGACCGGCGCCCAGCCCACCGAGACTGTCCGCGCCCTGCTGAAGAAGGTCGACGTTCTCTAATCCGGGGGCGAGACCATGAAGGAATTGCTGCTCTATATCGCCAGAAACCTCGTCGAGCATCCCGATCAGGTCACCGTGACCGAAGTGGAGAATGGCGACGAACTGACGCTGGAGCTGCGCGTAGCACCCGAGGACATGGGTAAGGTGATCGGCCGCCAGGGCCGCATCGCCAAGGAGATCCGCACTCTCGTGCGCTCCTACGCCCAGCGCACCGGCGCGAAGGTTACTGTGGATATCGTGGACTGACAAAGTCTGACAAAGCACCCTGCTGCCCAGGAGGCGGCGGGGTGTTTTTTTGCCCGGAGGGCGCATATACTGCCACCAAAATCGTGAAAGGCGGTATGCAATATGCCCATTTTGAAAAAGCCAACCTATATCCTGCTGCTGCGGCGCACCCATCTGGCGGCGCTGGCGGTGCTGCTGCTGGCGGCGGCCATCTTCGCGGTGGTGTACGCCCCGGCGGCGGTGACCACCGGGGCGGTGGCCCGGCAGCTGCCCATCTACTCGGTGGAGCGGCAGGACAAGTGCGTGGCCATCAGCTTCGACGCGGCGTGGGGGAATGAGGACACCCAGACGCTGATTGACATTTTGGCCCGGTACAACATCAAGACCACGTTTTTTGTGGTGGGGGACTGGGTGGAGAAGTACCCGGAGTCGGTGATGGCGCTCCATGAGGCGGGGCACGAGGTGATGAGCCACAGCGCCCACCACGACCACTACAACCAGCTCTCCGCCGACCAGATTGTGGCGGACGTGACGGCAAGCTGCGACGCCATCGAGAAGGTGTGCGGCGTGCGGCCCACGCTGCTGCGCCCGCCCTACGGGGAGTATGACGACCACGTGATCGCCGCCATACGGAGCCTGGGGATTGAGCCCATCCAATGGGATGTGGACCGTACCCAAACAGCGGAAAGCCCTGTATTCATGCGGGTTTCGGGGATTCAGATTGAGGACTTTTCCGGGATTAAACTAATCCGTTGCCGAATCGCATAGAATCGTTAAGACAAGATAATATCAAAAATATAAAGATATATAGACTGTGCTCTTGTCTAATCTATTCGACAAAAACCGCCATTGAGGGTTACCTCGGAGAGAACCCGCCGGGGAATAAATAGATTGAAACCCACCGTGAGGCCACCATAACCTGGACATAAGCGCTGCCGGAAGGCCCTGTTTTGGCTTAAATTCGAGGCGTCTGGAAGAGAAGTATCGTTATTATTTTAACAAAAATCAACGGTAAGTTAACATTTAACAAGGTTTCAGCGCCAAAACAAGGCCGACAAACAAGATATATGCAACTTAATAAAGCCGTAAGCATGCGGCTTGAGGAGTTACTGAAAGAGCGTGGCATGACGCAATACCAGCTCTATATTAAGAGCGGTGTTCCAAAGTCGACCATCGGAAACGTCATAAACTGCTCCTATGACTCAGTGAAATTGAGGATCATCCACGAATTATGCCAGGGGCTGGATATAGACATCAGCGAGTTCTTCTGCTCCCCCTTATTCGTTGAAGATAGTTTGGAACCATAATAAAGAAACCATAATATAGCAAGCCATGAGAATGTCATCTCATGGCTTGTTTTTATACCGCCGCTTATATATGCTACACAAATCAACACAATATAATTGACAATAATGACATTGCTTAAGGGGTTCCCCCATGATGATGTAGGGAACCCTTGAGGGTTCCCCCAAGATGTTGAATTAATACGAGATGATGTAGTGAATTATTAAGCATTTGCACAATATGTGGTGGCGTACAAGATTGTGTAGGGAACCCTTGAGGGTTCCCCCAAGATATGGGACTTCCGCTGGGGCAACACCCATAGGGGAGTTTTGAAACAACAATGACTTGGTAGCTGCCCGGCGGGATTGAGGACGTGGGGGGACTACAACCGGGCTCATAACCAGGAGGTCGTGAGGTTCAAGTCCCACCCCCGCGACCACGTTAGTACCCAAGCTATGATACAATAGCTTGGGTACTTTTTTGCGTATCCCTCTTAGAAACCCCTTGATACAAGGGAAAAGCGAGACAGGTGGGTGCAACCTTGCATCAAGTTGTCTCGCTTTTTCGCTTTTTTCAAGGTTTTCGCTTTGTTTTGGAGCCTCAAAGATTGCACCCACCCCATATACCTTTTGGCGTTTCTCAAGATACGCCAAAAGGTTTATTATGGCATCCTAGACACCTTGGAATGGGCTTAATTATTTTAGCCTCTATTTCTTTGGCAGAATCTTGATTTTAAATAGGCTAATTGCGCGGTTTTTTTCTAGCAGAAATGGAGAAGGAAAGATATTGACAAACAATAGTATGAAATGTATAATTTGTATGTCAATAAGAAAGGAGCTGGATTCACATGGGAAAGCCGGAAGGAAAATACGCATGGACCGTAACGGTCGGAACAAAGGGACAAATCGTCATCCCTAAAGAAGCGCGCGAAGTATTTGATATTAAGCCAGGAGATCACCTGTTGATCCTGGCCGATGAAAAACAGGGTATGGCAATCCCCCCGAAGGATTCCTTTGACGATTATTTCAAAAAGCTTTTCGGATAAGCGACGGAACAGGAGGTAACAATTATGCCGAGTTTTTTGGGGATGCCCCTTATTGCCTGGATCCAGATCATCGTCGGAACGGGCGTCGTTCTATTTGCCCTGATCAAATTTCTGCGCCGTCCCAGGAAAAAGGAGACGGACGGGTATCTGATCCGGGACGTCCATGTCATCGTAGGCGACGGCAGCGAGCTGTTTCACCAGAACGTCCTCATAAAAAACGGCGCGATCCGGACGGTCAGCGGCGAAGCGATCGAGGACGTCGCCGCGGCCGTGATCGACGGGACCGGTTTTACCCTTATGCCCGGACTGATTGACTCTCATGTTCATATACAGGGTGGATTCAGCTGCCATAACGAGGAAGAGAGCGACGGTTTCCTTCGGGAGAAGATCCCTCAAATATTCAGCGAGGGAGTGCTGCCCTACGGCATCACAACGATCAAGGATCTGGATGCGCCGAAGCATTTTATCTACAAGCTGCGCGATAAGCTGAAATCGGGAGAGTTCACAGGCCCCGAACTGCTGATCGTCGGTCCCAACTTCACGGCTCCCGGCGGGCATCCCGCCAGCACCCTCGGTTCGAACAGTCCCTGGGCGAAGGCGGAAATGGCCATTGAGGTCTCCACGCCGGAGCAGGTGAGCGAAGGAATCCGGGAGCTGAAAAAAGCGGGCGTCGACTTCCTGAAGTTCACCTATCAGGGCGGCGACTACTGGTATTTCGATGAAAAGCGGACGATCCGGAAGATCGACCGGGAGCTGATGCGGCAGATCATCCGCGAGGGCAAGGAAAACGGCCTGAACGCGACGGCGCACGTGTTCTATTACGACGACGTAAAAGAACTGCTCGAGGCCGGGATCTACGGCATCGAGCACGGCATCCTGGACCGGGACATCGAGCCGGGCGATCCAATCATCGCGCTGTGGAAAGAGTCGGGAGCGCGCTTCGTTCCCACCGTAAACGCCATGACCTACGAAAAGGATCCGGCAAGACTGACGCACAGCCTGCACAATCTTAAGGTGCTGTACGACGCGGGAATCCCGATCGCCATGGGCACGGACAGCATGCTGGAGAGCATGACAGGCGAAATCGAGCACAAAGAGCTCGCGTATTACGTGGAAGCCGGACTTAGCCCCATGCAGGCCATCGTCCTTGCCACCAAAAACGGCGCCGAGCATCTGGGGATCGCGGAGCGCAAAGGGCTCGTGAAGGAAGGCATGGAGGCCGACCTGATCCTGCTGGAAAAGGATCCTGCAGAAGACATTTCCAACATTCAGTTCATCGACAAGGTGTTCCGAAAGGGCTGCCTTGTATTCTCCCAGAAGGCGATTTCCTCCTATGACATTCCGGGTTATACTTACCCTGAAGGCGTTTCTATGTTGGAATACCGGAAATCCGGTGATACAGAAACCCGACACGTAGATGTGTCGGGCTATGCAGAAAAAGGCGAGATCACTCAAAGCCTGCTGCGGGACGGCGCCACGTGGTCTGAGGAAACATTTCAGGTAGAGCGTAATCTGTCATGTGTGCGCTGGCAGTACAAAAGGCCGTCCGACCAGACGGACCTCATTGCGCAAAAAGACGGCGGAACCATCAAGCTGTCTGGGACCTTCAAAGGCAAAAGCCAGAACAAAACCTTCAAAATCGGCGACGGCCTCTGGTACCAGATGATGGATATGTCCATGCCGGCCTTTATCGCTTCGGAAGAAAAGCAGATCGTATTCTATTCGATTGGAACAGGGAATAACCGCGGCGCTATGGGTCTCGGCGAATTCTCCGCGGAAAAAGTCGGCGAGGAGACGATCAAGGTAAACGGCAAGCCTTACGATTGTGTGAAGATCAGCTTTGTTCTCACGGCATTCTCCTGGGCTTGGACGGGCTTCTACTGGTATGAGAAAAAGAGCGGGCAGCTGGTACAGGCTGGCGAAAAAGGAAAGAATGCCGAAAAAAACGGCTATCAGCTGTTTGATGTCAATTAGTCCGTTGGATTAGTATGTCAAACATCTCCGGCAGGTTTCTGCTTCGAGGAATAGTGCGTGCTCTTTCTCTTTTTCGTTCCATCCGGGTCGTATTCGATATTGCTGCGATCCATCCGCATCTGCTGAACTTTATCAAATGTCTTCGGGGGGATGATTGGAGGATTATTATCTATGGCGCCGAACAGAATATACTGTTCTCCCTTATCGCCCGTTGCGACGATCCCGCGCCCGCTGTCGGCATCAGCAATACAGTAGGTACGGGCATAGGATGTGCCCGCGTACTTCGCGTTTGTCAGTATCGCTTCAATTGTTCTCTTCGGCCAGGTCGTTCCGCCGCGCGGCGCCGGGATTTCTTCATTCTCCAGCGCCCGTTTGATTTTCAGCACACTGTTGCCGACTAGATAGAGCATGAAGATTTTTCTGACAACAACGGCCTGGTCCTCTCGTATGACCAGATGCCCGTCCGCATCGTGATCATACCCAAAGCATACCCGGTCATAGATTTTGGAACTCCCAGATTCCATCTGCCGGCGGATGCCCAAGCTGATATTCTCGCTGCGGCTCTCATTTTCCGCCTGGTCTACAGCGGCCGTTATCTCTACAACCAGCGGACCAAGCCTCGAATAATACTCATCCGCATTATCGAAATACACATCACAGTGATGGGCAGCCAAATCCCGGCAGGCCTGGATCACCTCCACAGTATCCCGTCCCAGGCGGCTGGAACTCTTGACTACGACAAGGTCGATTTTACCCTTCACGGCGTCCTCCAGCATCCTGCGGTATTCCACCCGCTGGCTGTCACTTCCGGAGGCAACATCCAGGTAAATGTCCTCCAGCTTCCAGAGATGCTGGGTAGCCACCCGCCGGGCCAACCCGGATGCCTGCGCAGCTAGGCTGTGGAGCTGTTTCTTGGATGAGGAACTGACCCGGCAGTAGATTCCCACATGCTTGAAGGGATCCATGGAAAGCTCACTCTTTGGTGGAATCCTTGTCACCTTTTTCTCCACGGCGCTGCACCCCCCGAACCAGCTCAATTATGAAAAAGCGGTAAATTTAGCCTACATATACACTTTTCTGCTCAGTGCCAGAGTATCACGAAAAGTCAGAAATTACAAGGGAAATTCGCTAAATTGTATCATTCCTGGATTCAGCCTAAAGTGATCAGAACAGGATTGCTATTTTAACAAGATAGCGATCCTGTTTTATTGTTTTTATTCCGGAAACAGTTCCCTGTCCGAAAGAAGAATTCTCTTTTGAGCCGATTCGCTGTTTGTGGTAAAGACAATTTGAGATAAACCTGCTATAATTCTTCCTGGAGGTAATGAAAATGGATCTCTTATCAATCGGTAATTTCATCGCTCAACTCAGAAAACAGAACGGGCTTACTCAAGAGCAGCTTGGAGAACAGATCGGCGTTACGAACAAAACTGTTTCCCGTTGGGAAACAGGCGTATATATGCCCCCGGCAGATGCCTTGATGAAAATGAGCGAACTCTTTGGCGTTACGGTCAATGAACTGCTCAGCGGTAAAAGACTCTCCGAACAGGAATACATGGTTGCCGCAGAGAAAAATCTGAACCAGTTGGTAAAATCAAGTGTATTCGACCATAAAGACAAGATTGAGTACTTCAAAAAGAAATGGCTGAAAGAGCATGTTGCGATCATGGCGCTCATTGGCATTTGTATTATTGCTGTGTTTGCTGCGGGAATAATCATCAAAAACAGTTTGTTGGTAGCAATTATTCCTTTACTGGTCTTTACAGCACATGGCTGGAGGAATAACTCCATGATGGCATATGCTGAAAAACATGTCTATGATGAGACGGAAAAAGATTAGTTCATTGGGATGTGAAAGCAAAGCACATCTAATAAAGCGCATCTGATCTGACTTGGTGTGAAGAATAACGATTAAAAGGCTTGGATGAAGAGACTGTTCGACTCCTGCTATCGCTTAATCTTCCCGCGTGGTTTATTTACACTATAAGTGAAACAAAATACATACCTCCTCGGGCGCCCATGATTTCAAAGCTGTTTGATGAGTTGAGTATAGAATACCTTAATTCGAGTATTGGTGCGAACTGATGAGGAGAGCGATTCATATAATACAGTTATCCACCGCAATTGTAGCAATACCGAAACCGGAGCACAACGTCCAACTGGATGTATTCGGCAAAAAAGATGGGCGCAGGTGGTTTACATAATCTGAACCCACCTTGCACCCACCCCCGTTTGGAGGTAAGAAACGCCAAATTGTATGATTACTGGTGTCCTAACGCACATTGTTACACAGGCTATGATACATAGCCTGTGTACTTTTTTGCGTTTCTACCCGGGAAAACCCTTACTACAAGGGCAAAGCGAGACAGGCGGGTGCAAACATGCATCTGCCTGTCTCGCTTTTTTGCTTTTCTTGGTATTTTCAGGGATTGGGGCATTTCTAAATTTGCACCCACCCCCTACACATTTTGGCGTTTCTCAAGATTCGCTAAAAGGTTCCAGGTTTTTCCCTATATTCCCTTTTCTGTCAACATCCTTATTTCTGCTGAAACTATACAAGTCTTGATTGTTCAATTCCTACAAGGCACTATTCATTCTTGTACTTTCCATGTCGAACTATTTCATCCAGCAATGATCCATAGGTCTCAATAACAGGATATGGATAATCTATTGCTGCGTTCGAAAAGTAAAGGAGATCTATCCCATGCTTTTCGCACAACTCATGTTTTATCCTATCTCGCTCTAAGGTCTTCTCAAAGAATTCCTCTCCACCAAACAGATCAATCGGCACAAAATGCTGCTTACCCTGACATTCTATTGCAACCTGGTAATCTGGAAGGTAGAAGTCAAGGAAAAGCTTTTTCTTGTGTCTCAACCAATCAAAACCACGCTCTTGTTCAAATACAATACCGTTTTTGATTAAGAACTGTCGAAGCTCTCCCTCCAGGTTGCTCTGTGGACAAGTCGGGCACCCTGCGCCAAACAAATGGTTATTGGGTGTTTGCCAAAACTCTCCATGTTCTGGGCAGATAATACAAACCTTGGTCTCAGTATTCTTATAGTCAACTTTTGAATAATCGTACTTATCCCCATATAGTTTTTTTGCCCGGGCAACGAAATCTTGAGTTGTTAGGCGTTTCAAGAAAGCACCGCCCTTCCTCATCATATGTGATAAAATAATTATACTATACCTTTGTCCCATGGAAAAGTGCTTTTATGTGCAATCTTCCTGGTATCTTTATTTGCACCCACTTTGCACCCACCCCCGCTTGGAGGTAAGAAACGCCGAATTGTATGAAAACCGGTGTCCTAACGCATAAAAGGTCGGTAATTTTGATAGAATTACCGACCTTTCCGTGCGCGGCGTGATTGTGAGTTTTGCGTCATTTTGGTGCTAAAGCGTACACTTTTTGTTGCGAAAGGTTGATGCGTTGTCCATCCGTTCCACGCCGTCATTTTTCGGCCTGGGTCAAAAATGGGTCAGCCGCGGAGCGGGCAAAAACTTCCGGGCTGTAAATAAGGAAACTGCGGAAGCTGTCCCGTTTTGCCTACTGCGCTTCAGCGTCGGTATCCTCAAGCAGCGCCCCGAACAGGATCGCCATGTAATCGCGCCGACCATAGAGAATGCGGTCGATGTATACGGTGCCCTCCTGATAGTGGTGGAACACCATATAGCTTCCACAGATGATATACCGATATTCCACATCGCCGCTCTTTCCGAGCGGCGTTCCCATTTCGGGAAATTTGCGCAGCTTGCTCGTGTCCTCTTTGATGCGGCGCAAGAGCCGCAAGGCGGCATCCGGATTATTGCGTTTGTGCGCGATATAACCGGCAATCTCTTTCAAGTCCGCTTTTGTCTCGGGAGACATGACCAGCTTAGCCATTGTACTCCCTTTCCAGCTCTGAGAATACATCATCGGCATCCAGCCAGCCCTGCGTTTCGCCGGAGCGGCGACCCTTGTCCAACTCGGCCAGCAGGCGGCCCATCGCCTTCATCTTCTCATACTGACGATACTCCTCCATGTCGATCACGGCGTAGCGGCCCCGACCGTTCTTCGTCAGGAACACAGGCTGACCGACGGCGACATCGCGCAGTACCTCGCCATAGTTGCGCAGATCAGAGACGGGTTTAATGTTCGGCATTGTAAGCATCCCCTTTCCACTCCCTATTATATGAAGGAACACGGCAAAAAGCAACGACAAATTTTTAGAAATATTTTACGAAGTGGGGCAAGCTTTGATTCAGATGCGATACGGAGCAGAGATGGTATCGCAGAGATTTTCTGTATTTCCGCATTGCGGTATTCTGATTCTGTTTGGCCGGATTCATCAGGATATTAGGACATATGGCAAGTCCCGCCTCCGCAAGGGCTGCGCATCTGCATGAAGAAAAGAACGCAACAGGAACCCGGAGCGGGATTCCTGCTGCGTTCTTTTTACCCCTTAATGAAACAGCAGACGGCATGGCGAATGATATGCCGTCTGCAAAAGACGATAAAACTATCTTACGGGTGGCGGCCCTTGTGGGACCCTTCTGCTTTTGCCCTGCGTAGAACAATTTGTTTACTTTTTTGTTGTATGGTTGCACAAAAATGCGGAAATCGTGAACAAAATGTAAATAATCAGAACATTTGTTTTCAAATGTATTTACAAACGGATTTGCTGGAGTTATAATGTGGTCACAAATGAAAAGTGACGGCAGCGGCAGAGAGCGCCAACTCTCTACCGCCTGCAAGGTGTCGTAGCCACCTATACAACGGGAATCCCCGTACCGTCGGGCTTATTATATCCAATTTTGCCCGGGGATGCAAGGGGAATATTGCGCCCTCTTCGCGTCGTGTAGGTCTTCACCTGCACGGCGCTTTTTGTTTGAATAAAACAGAGAGGAGGGGTCTCATGAACGAGCCCCGCAAGATCGTGGTATTCCCCCAGGAGGTGGCGCATAGGTATGGTCGAGGAGGTCTGCCTATGGAAATCACCCACACCCACCCTACCTATCCCAACGAACAGGAGCGCGACGCGGCGCTGAAGGACGCCTGGATGACCTGCTGCGCCGCACTCCGCCGGAGCCGGGAGGAGGCTGCCGCCAAGGCTGCGCCCCGGCACAAGATCGCGTAAGTCATGCGGTACGCGGCAATTTATGCCCGCCAGTCCATCGAAAAGAAGAACAGCATCTCCATTGAGGGACAGCAGGAGATGTGCCGCAACGCGGCGGGCGAGGAAGAGGTCAAGCTGTACCAGGACCGGGGCTACTCCGGCAAGAACACCGACCGCCCCGACTTTCAGAGGCTGCTGAAGGACATCCGGGCAGGGAAAATCAGCAAGATCTACGTCTACCGCCTGGACCGCTTCTCCCGGTCCATCGCGGACTTCTCCCAGCTTTGGAAGACGCTGCAGAAGCACAACGTGGAGTTCATCTCCGTGACGGAGAACTTCGACACCGCCAGCCCCATGGGACGCGCCATGCTGCACATCATCATGGTGTTCGCCCAGTTGGAGCGGGAGACCACGTCGGAGCGTGTCCACGACAACTACGCCGCCCGGGCCGGACAGGGCGCCTGGCCCGGCGGTCCGGCACCCTACGGCTTCATCTTGGGCAGGGCAGTGGACAGCAGCGGGCGCAGCTACGCCTCACTGGTTCCCGACGACAAGACCGCCGCCGTCGTGCAGGAGATTTTTTCCTTGTACGCACAGCCCGGCGCCACGCTGGGGTCGGTGGTGAAGGAGCTGAACAACCGGATGATCCCCGGGGCAAAGCGGGACTTCTGGGATTCCAGTACATTGTCCCGGATGCTGCACAGCCCGCTCTATGTCAAGGCGGACGAGCAGGTGATGCTCCACTATCAGGCGCTGGGCGTCCAGGTGGATTCGCCTGCGGAGGCCTTTGACGGGGTACACAACGCTTTCCTGTTCGGCAAGCGGGAGCCCAATGAGCGGAAGTACACCAATGTGAAGGAGCACCATTTGACGGTGCTGCGGAGCGTGGGACTGGTGGACGCGGCGCTGTGGCTGACGGTGCAGGAAAAGCTGCGGCACAACGCGCAGGTACATAATGGCAACGCCGGCACCCACACCTGGCTGACGGGGCTGCTGAAGTGCGCCAAGTGCGGCTACAGCGTGAAGATCCAGACGGAGAAGGAGTACCGCTGGATGAACTGCAGCGGACGGTACAACAATGCCCGGTGCGACGCCACCATCCGCGTAAATCTGACGGAGTTGGAGGAGACTGTGGCCCGGGAGCTGCAGGAGCTCATTGACCGTTGCCCCGTGGAGCAGCCCGCGGCGGAGAAGGACGTTTACGCCGCCAGGCTGGAGGAGCTGGACCGCCGGGCGGATCGGCTGGTGGACGCATTCGCCGAGAGCCAGGATATGTCCAACACCTATATCCAGCGGGCATTGCAGCGGCTGGAGGCGGAGCGGCAGGAGGTGCTGCGCCAGCGCCAGCGGGAGAAGCAGCGGCCCCATCTGCCGGAGCGGGTGGTATTCAATGACCTGCCCTTCGACGAGAAGAAGGTGGTGGCCGCCCAGTTCATCCGGCGCGTGGAGGTGTCGGAGCACACGGCCCGCGTGGAGTGGGCGGTGTGATATACCCCGCGGGGACGGAAAAACACTATTGCAACGGCAGGGAGGGGCCGTTCCCCTCCCGCACACAATAATAATTTACGAGAGAAGAGGTAACAAAAATGAGCATTATGGACGATTATCAGAATAGCCAGAAGTTTTTCTTTGGCATGGCCGGTGGTTATAACGCCTTCGACGTGTGCGCCGCCTTCATCCTGGAGGAGGTGCGGCTGTATCGGAACAAGAACGGCGGGCAGAACATGGTGTGCACGCTGCGGAACTGCAAGGGCGCCATCGCCGGCATCTGCTTTGATTACTGCGGAGAGTTGGATGAGTCCAGCGCCGGCACCCCTGTGATGGTGCAGGGTAGGATGGGCTCCTACAAGGGCGCGCCCCAGATTCGGATTATCGACATCTGGCCTCTGGATGCTGACGACGCGCAGAACGACATCCGGACGCTGCTGCCCCACGGGTTGTTGTCGGGGGAAGAGGGGTTTAAGACGTTCCGGGATGCCATGGTGGCGAAGATCCAGGACGGGGACTATCTCCTGTTGTGCAAGGCGTTGGTGGACGAAAACAAGGAGGTGTTCAGTTCCTGCCCGGCGTCCACCGGCAGCCATCACGCCTGCGTGGGCGGTCTGCTGACCCACACCTTCGAGGTGATGGAGTGGGCGTATAACTTCGCTGAATACTACAATGATACCTATGACTTTGGCATTGACAAAGAGCTGCTGACTGCCGGGGCGGTGCTCCACGACATCGGCAAGGTGCGTGAGTATGGCTTTGACAGCACCGGCGCGGCAATGCGGCCCACGGATGCCATGAAGGAGAACGCCCATGCGCTGGAGGGCGCCATGATGATTCGGGAGATGGCCCAGGAGCTGGGCACGCCGGAGGATAAGGCAAGGAAGCTGGAAAACCTGGTGGCCAGCCACCACACCGCCTATCCGTTCCGCGTTGGCGTGAGTCCCATCACGCCGGAGGCCAAGCTGCTGGCGGTGGTGGACAACCTGGACAGTAGCGTGAGCAGCAACTTCGGTAAGGACGTCACTTTCCTGGACGGCAAGCCGGTGCATATTCAGGACGTGGCGTAATAAAAGCGAGATAGGGAAGGACAGATACGCCCACGGCCACGGCTGGGCTGTGGCTGTGGGCGTGGCCAATGAAATAACGGGTATAGAAAACAAAAGAAAAATGACAAGGAGGAAAAAACGATGTCAGAAAGAAGACCGAAAGAGGAACGGGATGTGTGCGTGGAAGAACTCCTGCGGCGGATTGAGAATAATCTCGATCCCCGATTGGCCCGTGAGGGCACGACCTATCATGTGACGCTGCAAAATCATGAGTTTGACTGCTGCTATACGTGGGAGCAGATGACGGGTATAGTCAACCTTTGCAGCGATATTATGGACGAGCTTTGGCAGATCAACAGCGACGGATTTGATTTAAACCAGTTAAATCAACTTGAAGAAGCAAACGCCCAGCGGTCCGGGGAGAGGTTTACGTTCCTGCGGCCTCTCGATGTGTTTGGGGCATACACAACGGTACGGCTGCGTGGGCTTGTTACGCAAATCAGCGAGCTGACAGGCGCCGAAGGCATTTCCTACGTGATGCTTGGGTTACCCTTTATGCTGGATGTCGTCAACAAAGTCTTCGAACAGCTTCTTATCCGTGATGGCTTTTCTGATGACGGGATTTGGCTCACCTGCCTGTTCTTCCTGACCCGCGGCGCCATGCACATGGTTTGTACAGAGAAGGAGTAAGAGGGCGGCGCAGGCAAGCGGCGGGGCCGCTTGGTAAAGACGAGGCCAGCCGCAGAGAGCAGAGGTGCTTTCTGCGGCTGGCCTTTTTTGTGTCAACCTTACTTGACCGGTACAGATGTCATGCTATTCTCATGGGCCGGCAAGGGCACCAACATATGTAAAAGCGGGTGTCGCTGCCCTTAAAGGTGTTTACCTCACCGGGTTTTTGTAGTATAATCCAACTATTCATAGGATAATCTCTCCCCGGTGATGCTGCTTGGCCGACAATAGTCTGCCACTTGATTATGCAAAATGCCGAAGTAAAGCCCGTGCCGGATGCGAAATCCCTTCGGTGGATATTCGAGAAGAAGCGGTAATCCGGCAAAATGTGTTTTATAAGGAGATCAAATCAGATGAGCAAGTACTTATGGTGTGAAGACAGTGGCTCCGGCTATCTGTTTTGGCGCACCTTATGTGGATATCTCTATCCTGACGTCATGGTTGAAACAAAGGGAAACAATTCCCGGTTAAGGGCCGCCGTGGGGCAGGTTAAGAACGACGGAAACGAGTATTATATCCTGATGGACGACGCCGCAGATAATCCAGATGTGATCAGAGAGACAAATGCGCTACGTAAAAATGCAGAAGGAAAGAGCAACGTATCTCTCATCCTGGTCCATTCGTTTGAGTTTGCTCTGCTTTCATTCCGCTTTTTGGAGCAGTGGGTATTTGCCGAGCAGGATGAGCTGCGGGACCAAAGGCAGGAGTTGCTTCGCGCCAGTGCCCTTTTTGTAAAGCTGATTATCTCGGGCGGAACCGCCGAGGAGCTTTCCGGGTTCAAGGAACTTTTTCCCAATTTGGAGATTGAAAACACAGAGAAATTTGCCGCAAAACTGCTGTTTGCCATAACTCGCAATACCGGGTTCGAAACGGACAAGGGTACGCTCGGCGCATGCTTCACCGTCGACTGCTGCGACTGGAGCGAAAGACAGGAGAATGATATTTGCGGACTGGATAATAATAGAATCAGCGCTGAGAAAAAGGCGGAGCTGCTGGTTGCGCACTCCGTTTTGAAGGGCGCATTTGAAAAGGCGGGCTTGAGATGATTACAGTATATAAAAAGGGATCCGTTCCCAAAACAAGGGAACTGGTTACGCTGAACGACATCTATTTCAATCAGTCTACGGTCTCACTTTTGGACGAACGGGCTGCTGCCATCATTTCCGCTATTGACAGCTCCGAAATGCTGAGCCGATTTTTCATCCGCTCCAGATTCGACGGCATGACGTTGAACATTGACAAGCTCTCTACCGGATGTAAAACTGCGCTGAACATCCTGTATAATCCGGAAAAGATTTTCGATATCCGGGAATGCGGTGATAATGCCCTGGACGTAATCTATGCACTCCCCCAGGGAAACGTATACTGCGCATACCCCATGATTTCGTTTGATATGGTCAGGGTTGCCGTGGCGGATAGAAAAGGGATCCGTGAAATTGATTCTTACGAAGAACTGAAAGCGTGGTGGCAAGATGGAAATTAAGCCTGTGGTTTGCAATAGACTCCAAACAAATCATACCTCCTTTGAGGTGGATTTTGAGCTGACACAGAATATTATGTTTCTAATCGGTGAATCCGGCACCGGAAAATCGGCTGTTTTCTCCTTTTTGCAGGAGTTGGCTGCCGAAAATAAGTCCATAAGATGCTACAATTATCTGGATATAAACACGAATTATAAATCCGCAATCAAGCGGTCAAAGGGAAAGCTGATTATTATCGATAATGCGGATATTCTGCTGGACGATGCCATGCGACAATATATTGCGCTGGACACGCAAAACCAGTATATTGTCTTCGGCAGGAACCCAACCGGGCTTCTGCTGCACCGGGGCGAGATCTTTGAACTGGAAAGCCAAACCATCGGCGAGAAAACTCGTTTTACGATAAAGAAGGCGTTTTAACCGTGATTGCTGCGAGAATTGGAGGTATAGTCCGCTGTGGGAAACCATGGCAAAGAAAAACATTACACAGTATCAGCTCCTGAACAGCGGCATTGACAACAAGACGTTGGATTCCCTGAAGAAGGGCAAGAACATCACCATGATCACTCTGGAAAAGCTATGCCGCATCTGCGACTGCACGCCAGACCAGGTGGTACGGTTCCGATAAGATGTCCTATTTTTATAGAGATTAGTGGGGCCAGTTAAGGGGGCAACTTTTTGCGTTTTTGCAGAAAGATACCCCCTTAACTGCGCTATTCAGGTGAAACTTCCTTGCGTCTGAATGAACTCCGGCAGATTGACGTGCCGGATTCTGTTTCGCTTTTGGATCATATCTCCTCGGGTCATGACGAATTTGGGATAATTGTCTGCGATCTGTTCTAGCGGCCGGTATTCACGCTCTTCCGTTTCCCAGCTGTTCATGATCGTCATGGCCACCTGCACATAAGCATACGCATAAAGCTTGACACTACCGGGGCGAACATTTACGGCCTGCTGGCCGTCAGCTCCACCCTGGGCCTGGCCTGGGTGAGCAGGAAGCGGGAAGCGGCGTAACGAGAAAAGAGACAGCCTCCAAATAATGACAGCCCCCCGGCTCCTGTGATGGGAG
The DNA here is from genome assembly GCA_946412355.1 of uncultured Clostridia bacterium. Lineage (GTDB taxonomy): Bacteria > Bacillota > Clostridia > Oscillospirales > Oscillospiraceae > Vescimonas. The sequence goes on along the minus strand of CAMKGX010000002.1, from coordinate 26,038 downwards.
CCAGGGGGCTGAGCCGTTTTTCCAGGGGATATCGGGTTTCCTTCGCCATGGCCGCGAAAAGGAGATGGCCGGAAAAACGGTCAAAAGCATAGCTGCCGCCGCCCTTCCGCTGTCTTGGCAAGCGCTCTTTCGTCCTACTGCCGGTTATTTTCGCGCAAGCACGGTAATCCACGGCTTGGAGGGGTGGTGGTGGCCGACGACCTCCGAAAAGCCCGCAGAGCGCAGCGCTGCATCGATGTCCTCTACCGTATAATTCTTCATGCCGTCAATGATTTTTTCAAACTTGAGGCTGGTAGGATCGGTGCCGTCGGACTCGTTGCAGATCATGAAGATTCCGCCGGGCCGCAATACCCTTGCCACCTGGGCAAAGCATTTCTCCAGCCCCGGCCAGAAATAGATGGTCTCGAAAGCTGTTGCAAGATCAAATGACGCCGCAGGCAGCTGAAGGTCCGACACATCCCCCTGCAGCACTACACACCGTCCCGCAGCGATCATGGCCCTGTTATAGTTCATTGCCTTCCCCACAGACAGCGCGGAATAGTCGATTGCCGTCACATGGGCTTCCGGAAACATTTTCAGCAGCTCTCCCGCGTTTCGTCCGCCGCCGCAGCCTAAGTCCACCGCATTCTCCGGGGTGATGGCAGGCAGATGCGTAAAGCCCCAGTCTGCCAGCTTCGCGTGTCCGGCGTTCATTCCGCCCAGCATCAGTTTCCCTAAGAAGCCCTCCGGGTTCCGGGTCTGACTCACATAGTCCTTAAACAGTCCCATCTTTCGCCCTCCTTAAACACTTCTGCTGCGCTCCCAGCCGTCTCCGGCGTCGGTATCATGCCGGACAAAGCGGAAGTCGCAGCGCTTTCCGCCCCGGCACAGGGTTTCTGTCCGAATAAAGTCGGTATACGGGAGATTTCCGTAATTGATGACATCCGCCTGGCAGCACATTGCGCCCAGCTTCAGAAGCCTGCGGGGCCTCAGAATTTTCTCATAGAGGCACTCGTTGCATTCAAAGCGGAATTCCGCCTTCGGATCATCCTTGTGCCAGGTATAGCGCCAGCCGGCGCCGGAGCCTTTTTTGAAGCCGAAGGGCACGATCTTTTTCATCAGCGGCAGGAAACATCCCCCAAGCCTTCGCACAATGGCCTGCGGCGGTTAGCTACGACTAACTGTTTTTCATTATATGCCATAGGAAGCAGAAATGCAAGAGAAAAGCGCTTTTTTGCGCAGTGTCGTAAAATTCTTTCTGCCTAAGTAAAGAGCCTCTACCGTGCCTCCGTGATGCCGGTATTCATAACGTCAGTGATTCCAGATCGTCCGGTATCCAAAGCATTCCGTGATAATACACGGATTCACGGCATCGGCGCGCCTCGACCTGATGGACGAGGAGGGCGACAACTATAACGAAAACGAAAGCACCGGCCAAGTCCTTTTTGGACCGAGCCGGTGCTTTTGCTTGCGATAAAGGCGCAGGTGCGAAAATAACAGTAACGCGAGGGCGTCGTGATGCGGCTGAGCGGGATGGCCAATCGGCATTTACGCGCAACGGTGGAATTATGCTGCCGTGAGACGCACCCGTGGGGCTGACCAACGCCCGGCTTGAGGAACCGGACGGCAGGAAACTGTGTGAAGCGCATTCGTCCAGAGGACGGAAATCGGCCACCGACCTGCGGGGGCTGCGCAGTGCCATTATAAGTTCTTTTTTACATCCATTCCGAGGGGTCCGTCCAACCCCGCGGGCCCAGGTATTTCTCCAGCGGCATGGCGGCGATCTGCTCCTTGCTGAGACCCGAATTCATCATCCGCGCCCAGCCGCCCTCGGCCTTCTGGCCGGTGACAGCGTCGGAGGGACGCATGAGATTCATTAAGGGTTCGCCGGCCTCAAAGCGGCGGGCGTTTTCCCGGATGATGGCGATGGTGGCCGCCTGCCGGTCGGGTACCTGGGGCGTGCAGTGCGGCGTGATGTACACCGTGGGCATGTGCCAAAGCGGGGAATCGGGTGAAAGCGGCTGCTCCTCGAACACGTCCAATCCGGCGCCGGAAAGGGTGCCGTCCTTCAAAGCCTCGATCAGGTCTTCCGTGCAGACAAGGCCGCCGCGGGCCATGTTTACCAGAAACGCGCCGGGTTTACAATGCCGGAAAGTCTCTTTGTTCAGCATGTGATAGGTCTCGTCGGTCAGCGCGATGGTGAGGATAATAAAGTCCGACTGCCGCAGCAGCGGCTCGACGGTGTCGCCGTTTTTACCGGAGAGCTTCTGGTCGATATAGTCCAGTCCCTGAATGGGAGAGCGGTTATAGGCAATGATCTTCATGCCGAAGGCATGGAGACGCTCGGCCAGCAGGCGGCCGTTGTTGCCCATGCCGATGATGCCCGCCGTGCGCCCGTAGAGTCCTCGCCAGCTCTCACTGCCATCCACGCCCCAACGGCATTCTTCCTGGGCGGCAAGCAGCTCTTTCGTGTGATAGCAGCCCTGGAACATGAAATACACGGCGTGCTCGGCCAGTACGGGAGCGCTGCGTCCTGCCGCGCCGGTCACTTGGATGCCGCGGGCAAAGACCTCCGGCCGGGCGGAGCCGTTGAGCCCGGCATGGTCGCACTGGATCCATTTGAGGCTGTTTTCCCCCAGCAGGCAGGGATCCACGTCGCCCATGACGATGGCCACGTCCGCGTCTTTGACTTCTTCGGTCAGGCGCTCTTTATCATAAAAATCCACATAGACGAATTCGGCGCCCGGGAAGACCCGACGCAGGTCGTGCATGTTCTGCTTATTGTACCAGACCGTGGTCACCACTTTATTGATCTTCGGCATTAAATATCCCTCCTGCGGTGTTTTCTGGTCTCATTATGACAGAACAGCAGCCCCTTGCCCATCCGCAGATTTGATTTCATGTTTTCGAATTTGCTCATTTCATGATTTCGGGCAAAAAAACGAAATTGAAGACAGCAACGCAAATATGGAGATTTACCGGCCGGCTCTTGTCCCATAGAATAGAATCACGAAATCAGAAGAAAGCGAGGAGAGCGCATGGCACACTGGTGGAACGGATACCCCTGGCGGGTGATCCAGCCGAACTTCCGGGAGATCGACACAAAGGACTTCGATGAGGAAGCCTTTCTGGCTTCATTGAAGGACTTCTCCTGCAACGCGGTGATGCTCAACGCCGCCGGACTCATGGCCAACTACCCTACGGACCTGGCCGACCATACCGTGAACCCGTATCTGGACGGCTTCGACCTGAAGGGGCTGGTGGAGCGGTGCCACGAAAGGGGCATCAAGGTCATCGCCCGGACGGATTTTTCCAAGATCCCCGTGCCTGTTTACGAGCGCCATCCCGACTGGGTCTACCGGCAGCCGAACGGCGAACCGCTGATCTACAACGGCGCCGTGCAGACCTGCCTCTCCGGCGGCTATCAGGGCGGGTACATGGATGAAATCCTCAAGGAGATGTTTCAAACGATCCCCTTTGACGGCATTTACTGCAACATGGGCACGGCCACGGGCGTTATCGTGGACTACAGCATGAACCGCCACGGGCCCTGCCAGTGCGAAGCCTGCCGCAGCGCCTTCAAGGCCAAGTACGGCATGGACGTTCCCGTGGAGCTATCCCGCACCGACAAAGCCAGCATGGTCTACTTCCGTTTCATGCAGGAGCTCTCGGGCGCGCAGAAGAAGCGCATTACGGCGCTTTTGCGGGAAACAAACCCCGAGCTCGCTTATTGCTCGGTGGACTATGTGCGGCAGGAATCCAACAGCGAGTTCGGCCGCGAGCTGCCCCACTGGCAGTATCAGGCATCCTCCAACGCCCGGGCCATTCGCGGCATGGGGCAGGAGGCTGACGTGGCCGACGTAGACTTCATGGGCTTTGCTTACCGCCATGTGGCGGTGAATCCCGCCCTGCAGGAGCTGCGGCTCTGGCAGACGCTCGCAAACTTTGGCGGGCTGGACTACTACGTGATGGGCAGGCTCTACGACAAAGAAGACAGGAGCGCTTATCCCCGGGTACAGAAGGTGTTCCGCTACGCCGCAGAACACGAAGACGTTTGTTATGGCGTCAGATCCAAAGCCGATACGCTGCTGGTGCGGGAGGCCTATGTGATCCCCAACGGCGAAGAACGGGGCTGGATCCGGGCGCTGACCGAGAGCCATATCCTCTTTGACGAGACCCTCTCCGGCGGCCTTGCGAAGATCGACCTGGGCAAATACAAAACGATCATCCTCCCCGAGAAGCCCCGCCTTGCCCCGCCTGCGCTGGAAAGGCTGATGATCTGGGTGCAGCAGGGCGGCACGCTGCTGGCCAGTGGCGCGCTCCCACAGCTGACCTGCTTCGGTGTGAAGGACGGCGGTCGGCGCAGCGATCAGGCGCTTGGCGCCATGCTGCGTGTGGACGGCGCCGAGCGGCCCCTCTTCATGGTGGGCAAGAGCTACTGGGAGCGGGACTATGAGGAAGGCGTCGAGAAGATCGGCAATCTTCTCATGCCCGAGCGCTTCGGCCCGCCGGAGCTGTGCTACCCGACGGAGGCGCCCACGGATTTCCCGGCAGCCACCAGAATGCCTTGCGGCGAGGGCTTCGGTGTCACGATCCCCTGGTATCCGGCTACGAATTACTATACCGATGGTTTTGACAACTGGCTTGTTTTTCTGCAATTTGTATTGACAAAGCTCTGCCCCTGCTGCCCGGTTTCCGAACACCTGCACCCGACGGTGGAGGTCACCCACGGCCGCAAGGAGGACTTTGAGGTCGTCCACTTCGTCAACGGCAGCGGCCATTTCGGCAACAGCTTCTTTGATCCGGCACTACTCACGGACCAGAGCATCACGATCCCTTGGGAGAAGGGGACTGCCTGCTGCGAAAATCTGGACGAGCCCGGCAATGTCCGCTGGGCGCTGGAAAATCAAAAGCTGACCATTACGATCCCCAAACTGGGCGCACACGCCTGCGTCGTCATCAAGGAGGAAAAGTAAATGACTGTACCTGAAAAAGTGGCGGCGGCCAACGCAAAGGTCATCGAGATCATGACCCGGGGCCGCCCGGTGTGGACGGACGTCCTGCCCGCGCTGGAGGCGGTGCCCGGCATGGAGCCGAATCTCATTCTGGTTCCCGGCCCGCCCATCGAGCCGAAAGATTTGCCCATCCCGCTGAAAACCGCGGTCTGCGGCGCGGCCTGCCACGACGGCCTGGCCAAGAATGTGGACGAGGCCTGGGAGATGGTGCTGCGCGGGGAGATCAGGATCGCCCCTTCCCAGGACTACAACTGCGGCAACGCGGCCTCCAGCATCATGTCCGCCAGCATGCCGGTGTTTGTGGTTGAAGATAAGACCAACGGCGGCAAGGGCTTCTGCGTGCCTCATCCCGGCTCCAATCCCCGTGTGCTCCGCTGGGGCATCTACGGCGAGGACGTGGAGGAAAACCTGCGCTTCATCCGCGGCGACTACGCGGCGGTGCTGGGGGAGGCCGTCAGGAACTCCGGCGGCATCGATCTGATCCGCGTGCTGTCCAAAACGGCGGGCATGGGGGACGAGAACCATAACCGCCAGCCCGCGGCCTCCATGGCGCTGGCTCTGGAGCTGGTGCCCTGGCTGCTGGATGTGGATCATCCGGCCCGGGACAGAGTCATCAAGGAGATCGCGGCCAACGACCGCTTCTTCCTGCATGTGATGATGGCGGGCGTGGAGGCTATCATGGCCTCAGCCAAGCAGGTGCCCTATTCCACCGTCATGGTGGGCATGGGCGGCAACGGCATCGAATTCGGCATCCAGGTGGCAGGGACTGCCAACCGGTGGTACACCACCAAGGCGCCGCTCATTTCCGGTATCTTCCTCAAGCCCACCACCACCGAGGCTGACCTGCTGGGCTACCTGGGCGACAGCTGCGTCACCGAGGTCTGGGGTCTCGGCGGCATGAGCGCCATTGCCGGCCCCGCCTATCTGCGGATGACCGGCGGCACCTTCAAGGATGCGAAGGAACGCACGGAAAAGGCCCGCCAGGTGTCTCTGGGGGAGCATACCTTTGCCCCTATCCCCTGGGACGATTACCGCGGCTTCCCCGTGGGCGTGGATATCCGTAAGGTGGTCGGACTCAACATCCTGCCCATCAGCCACGGCGGCAGCGCCTTGAAGACCGGCGGACAGGCCGGCGCGGGCGCGGCAGAGCTGCCAGTGGAGGTATTCAAAAAGGCCGTCTTCGGCATGTTCGAGGACGTGAAAAGACGGGAGGGCGAAGCGGAATGATCTTTACAAAAATCGAGCGCGATCGGTACATCGACTCCTTGGAGACCCTGTCCGAGACCGCGATTTTGAATGAGCAGCCCGGCATCGAGACCGGCTATGTGGGCATGGCGACCCAGGTGTTCAAGGAGGTTATTGAAGAAATCGGCCTCTCCACCCCGGAGATCGCCGCCTGCACCGAGGCGGATTACGTGCTGGTGGCCTCCGCCGCGAGCGAAGAGGCGTTTGAAAAGGCCGTAGAGACCGTTTGGGCCGAGAGCGCGCCCACGGACGACGCGGAGAAGCCTGAAAGCTTTTTAAGCTCCGCCGCCGCGAAGGAGGCCGAACCGAGAGCCAATCTCTGCCAGATCTCCGTCCCCGGCGAATATGCCCTGGAAGAGGTCAAAAAGGCGCTCAACGCCGGGATGCACTGCTGCGTGTTCTCCAACAACGTGCCGCTGGAGCAGGAGCGAGAGATGAAGGAGCTGGCCCGGGAGAAGGGACTTCTCTGCATGGGCCCGGACTGCGGCGTGGCCAACATCAACGGCGCAGCCCTCGTGCTCTCCAGCATCAACAACCGCGGCCCCTTCGGGATCGTGGGCGCCTCTGGCACCGGCATCCAGCACGTGGCGGCCATCCTCCACGAGGCGGGCAGCGGCGTAAGCCAGACCATCGGCACGGGCGGCAACGACCTGAAGGAGCCGGTGGGCGGCATCACCATGCTCATGGGCATCGACGCCCTGGAGGCCGACCCCGAGACCAAGTATATCATCCTCATTTCCCGCAAGCCCGCGGACAGCGTTCTGAACAAGCTCCTTGCCCGTATCCGTGAGATGCGCAAGCCCCGGGTCGTGTTCTTCATGGGCTGTGACAGAGAGACCATTGAGGAGACCGGTTCCGTCTGGGCGGGGAATCTGGACGACTGCGCCCTGCGGGCCCTGGAACTGATCCATAACGATTACTCCCTCGGGAGCCTCAGCGAGCTGAAAGAGATCGCCGGAGAGGCCGTGAAGGGCATGGCGCCCGAGCAGAAATACGTGCGCGGGGCTTACACCGGCGGCACCTATCTGGACGAGGGCATGCGCGCCATGTGGGAGGCCACCGGCGGCCTCTGGTCCAACGCCCCCATGAGCCCGGAATGGAAGTTGCCGGAAGGAGCGGCCAGCCGGGAACACACCGCCATTGACTACGGCGAGGAGGAATACACTCTGGGCCGTCCGCACCCGGCCATCGACGCATCCATCCGCCGCCCGGCGATCCTGAAAGAAGCGGCTGACCCGAGCGTGGCCGTGATCGTGCTGGACTTCATCCTCACCCCGCCGGGACATATGGATCCCTGCGGCTATGTGGTGCCGGATATCCTCAAGGCGCAGGAGCTGGCAAAGAGCCGGGGCGGCAAGCTGGTGTTCATCGCCTCCGTGCTTGGCACCACCGCAGACTGGCAGGACATCCGCAAACAGGAGCAAGAACTCCGGGACGCGGGCGTGCTGGTCTGCCGCACCAATTACCGCGCCGCGCTGCTGGCGTCTGAGATCATCAAACTCAGGAGGGATGCGTAATGGCTGATACAAGTAAGATGCTGAGCCTGTTCCGTTCGGAGCTGGTGGTGGTCAACGTGGGGCCCAAGTCCTTTGCGGACGTGCTGGAAAAGCAGGGCTACACGGCCCTGCAGGTGGACTGGAAGCCCGCCGCCGGCGGAGACCGGCAGATGCAGGAGATGCTTCGCTATCTGGGAGGCTATTGATGAAAATTCTTGTTTGCAACGTGGGGAGCACATCCCTGAAATTCAAGCTCTACGACATGCCCCGGGCCCTGGTGACGGCCCAGTGCGGCGTGGAGCGGGTGGGGTCGGATCACGACGCCATCTTCCGGTATGAAAACTGCCTCTCCGGGCAGAAAACCGCCTTTGACAAGGCGGACATCCCCAGCTATGAAAGCGGCATCCGCCTTTTTCTGGACTATCTGACCGGGGCGGAGATGGGCGTCATTTCCGCCGTCACCGAGATTGAACGCGTGGGCTACAAGGCCACGCTTTCCAAGGGCCACTTCGGCATCCACGAGCTGGACGAGGAGGTGCTGCAGGGCATGGAGGACTGGCTGAGCCTGGCCCCGCTGCACAACCGGGCCTATCTGGATGCCATCGCCGTCATGCGCGGCTTTCTGCCTGAGGCCCGCTTCATCGGCTGCTTCGAGACCGCCTTTCACCGGGATATCCCCTTGGAGCGGAAAATTTACGGCGTGCCCTACGAGTGGTACGAGAAATACGGCGTACAGCGCCTGGGCTACCACGGCGCCTCCCACGGCTATATTGCCGACGTGCTGAATGAAAAGGGGAGAGCGTACAAGGCGATCTCCTGCCACCTGGGCGGGAGCTGCTCTGTGTGCGCCATCGAGAACGGCAAGAGCGTGGACACCAGCTTCGGCATGAGCCTGGAATCCGGCCTCATCCACGCCAACCGGGTGGGCGATATGGACACCAGCATGTCCTATTTCCTGCGCAGCGAGGGCATGGGCGACGAGGAGATTTTGCAGGGCCTGCAGAAAAAAGGGGGACTGCTGGGCATCTCCGGCGTGTCCAACGACCTGCGCTACGTGATTGAGGCGGCCCGGGACGGCAACGGGCGGGCAAAGCTGGCGGTGGACGTGTTCGTTACCGGCATCGTCCACTACATAGGCGCCTTCGCCATGGACCTGGGGCGGCTGGACTACCTGGTGTTTACCGCCGGGATCGGCGAGCACTCGGCATACCTCCGCCGGCGGGTCTGCGAAAAGCTGGGGCTTCTGGGCGTGAAGCTGGACGAGGAGAAGAACGAGCAAAACGAGAAAGTCATATCTGCCGCCGATTCCGCCGTCTGTGTGCTGGTGATCCCCACCAATGAGGAGCTGGGCATCGCCCGCCGGACCTACGAGTACCAATGAGCTATTCCTATTCTCCAGAACTGAAAGCCCCGCAGAAAATGCCGGACATTGACCCTGGCAAAGCCGCTATGGCGGGGATGCTGAAGATCCTGTGCCTGACCCACCAGAAGCAGACGGCGGCCTTTCGGCCGCCGGAGGGGCTGCGCTGCCGGAAAATCTCTGTCCAAGCAGCCGACGGCGCGCAGATCCCATGCTTCGTTGTGGAACCCGAGAGCAGCGACGATCCGCTGCCCGGCGTGCTGATGATCCACGGCGGCGGCTTCTATCTGCCGTTGCAGACCGCCGCCCTGGCGCTGGGCTGCGAGTATGCGAGGGGCTTGAACGCCCGCGTCTTTCTGCCGGAATATCGCCTGGTGCCCCAGTGTACCGCGCCGACACAGCTGAATGACTGCATGGCCACCTGGCTGGAAATGCAGAGGCAATCGGTGGACATCTCCCGGCTTCTGGTGATAGGCGACAGCGCTGGAGGGGCGCTGGCGGCGGGGCTGTGTATGCTGTGCCGGGACAGAGGACTGCCCCGGCCCGCGGGCCAGCTTCTCATCTACCCCGTGCTGGACGACCGGGCGGCGCTTTATGCGTCCTATGAAACGTACGCCGACGCCTGCTGGTCACCGGCAGCCACAAAGGCCATGTGGGACGCGTACCTGAAGGACGCGGACGAGAGTCTGCTGCCCTGCCTGGTGCCCGCCCGGTGCCGGGACCTGAAAAACCTGCCCGCCGCCTATATCGAGCCCCAGGAGATTGACGTGCTGCACGACGAGGCGGTGGCCTTTGCCAGCGCCCTGCAAAGGGACGGCGTATCCGTGGAGCTGAATGAGATTGCCGGCTCCTACCACGGCTTTGACAGCGACCTTGCCTCGCCCCTGGTGCATCGCGTGATCGCCCGGCGAATCGCCGCGGCGCAAGAGATGATAAAAAAATGCGCTGACCGTTGAGGCCGGCGCATTTTTATTCCCTTTTATCCGAAGTATACCGCCGCCCATAGCGGGACCGTCACGATGGACAGGGCGGTGGAGAGGAAGATCAGCTTGGCCGACAGGGCCCGGTTGCCGCCGTAGATGGTGCAGAGCATGGTGGAGTTGGTGGCGGCGGGCATGGCGGCCATGAGGATCAGCACGCCCTTGAGCACCGGGTCCACGTCCAGGAAGGAGAGCAGCAGCGCCACCAGCGCCCCCAGGCCCACAAGGCGGATGAGCACGTAGGGAATGGCCCGCCACTCGGTGAAGATCTCCCGGAAGGGGACACTGCCCAGCACCGAGCCGATGATCAGCATGGCGCAGGGAGAGGTGGCCTGGCCGATAAAGGCGCAGCCGTCCAGCACCACCTCCGGCACCGACACGCGCAGCAGGTAGAGGGCGGCCGCCGCCACTCCGGCCAGAAAGGCCGGGTTGAGAATCCTTTTCAGGGGTAGCTTGCCTGCCAGCAGCCAGATGCCCAGGGAGAAGCAAAGCAGATTATAGGGGATGTTCAGCAGCGAGCCGTAGAACGCGGCGTTGCCCCCCAGCACCGCGGCGCACACCGGGATGCCGATATAGGTCACGTTGCCGCACATGGTCTCGAAAAGATAGACGCCCCTGTCCCCGGCGGGAGGCCGCAGCAGAGGGACGAAGGCCAGCGCCGCCAGGGCGCTGAGCAGAAACATGGCGAAGGAAAGCCCCAGGGTCACCATGACGCCCCGGGCGTCCACCGCCGCGCCGGAGTGGAGAATGGCGCTGAAGAGGTACAGCGGCAGCACCACGTTCACCACCAGCCGGGACACCACGGCGGTGCCCTCCTCGGTGAGGACGCCCTTTTTGCGGCAGAGAAACCCCGCCAGGATACCCATAAAAATCACAGCGATCTGATGCATGGCCGCCGTCATGACACCGCCTCCTTTGCTGCCCCCTACCTTATCCAAAATCGCCCCGTAGGAATAGCGTCAAATTCGCTTTTTTGTTCTGAAATTGTTTCTGTTTTCCATTTAAGCAAAAATGAATACAATAAGGCAAATTTAAGAATATTCAACGGGAAAGGCCCGTGTTATCGTGTTTTCATCCCAATCCCGGACTTTTGTGAAGATTTGATTAGGAGGATGCACATGAGTACAAAGGCAAAGAAAGGTTTGCTGAGCGGGTGGTTTGAATCCTCGTTCTGGGATACCAGGATCACCTCCGCCAACGTTCACGGCAAAGAGAGATGGCTGGGCTACGTGGCCGGTCCCTTCGGCGTCATGCTGCTGCAGTCCATCGTCAACAGCTATTTCAACAAGTACCTGACCGATACCCTGGGCTTTACCGTCAGCCGCGGCCTGTGGATCGCCGGCTTCATGGTGGTGTTCCCGGTGCTGTCCAAGCTGCTGGACGCCATCACCAACGTGCTGATGGCCAAGGTGCTGGATAACACCGTGTGCCGTCAGGGCAAGCTGCGGCCCTGGTTCATCCTGTCGCTGCCCATCACCATCGCCAGCATCATCATGATGTTCGCCATCCCGGACATGAGCGCCAAGGCCCAGGCGGTGTGGGTAGTCATCTCCTACAACCTGTTCTACTCCGTGGGCTACACCATGTGGTACATGGCCTACGAGCTCTCCGCCGCGCTGTCCACCCGCAACGTGAAGCAGCGCTCCGGCAACTCCATGGCCGGCCAGGTCACCAAGAACATCGGCACTGGCATCATCTCCATCCTGTTCCCCACCATCCTGTCCATGATCTCCCACAGCGTGGGCGGCGACAAGCAGGGCTATCTGGTGACGCTGTCCGTCATGTGCGCCATCGCCGTGCCCCTGACCTTCATCCAGTACTTCTTCACCCGTGAGCGCATCACCGAGGAGCGCCGTCTCACCGAGACTCCCGACCAGCTGACCCAGGTGCGGGAGGCCAGCTTCGGCACCCAGCTCAAGGCCTGCCTGAAGGATAAATACTGGGTGATGTTCATCATCCTGATCTTCATCTATCAGGTGCTCAACGCCCTCAAGAGCGTGTCCCAGATCTACTACGCAGGCTGGGTCGTGGCGGGCAACGCCTACGGTGAGGCCGCAGCCATCCAGGCCCGGTTCACCATGATTGCCATGGCGCCCATGGGCCCCATGCTGTTCGTGGTGCTGCCCCTCATCAAGAAGTACGGCCGCAGCAAGATGATCATCATCGGCTCCATCATGGCCCTGATCGGTGCGGTGGGCGCCTTCTTCGGCGCTGGCCACACGGCTCCCGTCTATGCCGGCACCGGCCTGGGCGGCGTGGGCGCCATGTTCTATGTGTACACCATGATGAGCTTCACCGGCGACGCCATCGACCACGTGGAATACACCCAGAACATCCGCGTGGAGGGCATCACCGCCGCCCTGGTGGGCTTCATGCACTCCCTTGCCAACGGCCTGGGCCAGGGTCTTTTCAACCTGGGCCTGATGATCTCCAAGTACACCACCCCCGAGCTGGTGGGCACCATTGAGAAGAACGGCAAAGTGGTGGAGGTCTTCGCCGACCAGACCCGCAGCGCCACCACCTGGATCAACTTCTCCTACCAGGGCGCCATCGCCCTGACGGCCCTGCTGTTCCTGGTGCTGTTCCTGTTCTTCTTCGACATCGACAAGCGCATGCCCGAGGTGACCCGCGCCCTCATCCAGCGCAAGAAGGCCGAGTGCGAGGCCAAGGGCATCCCCTACGTCTCGCACGAGGAGCAGCAGCGCGCCGAGATCGCCAAGCAGCAGGCGGAGGCGGAAGAAAACCGCGTCCGGGAGCTGAAGGAATACTGCCAGAAGAAGGGCCTGGACTTCGACGCCGAGAACCAGAAGTATCTGGACAAGCAGGCGAAGAAGGCGGCTAGAAAGGCAGCCAAAAAGGCCAAAGCCAACAAGTGATCCCTTAAGCCATTTATCATAGTTCCTCTTCTTACATACGAACACCCGGCGGCCGTGAGGGCCGTCGGGTGTTCGTATGCTTTTTTATCGCATATTCTGCTCCCGGTAGGCCGCTGGGGGGATGCCGGTGATTTCCTTAAAGGTCTCGGCAAAGAAGCTGCGGGAGCCGAAATGAAGCCTGTCGCAGATGTCCTGGATGCTCATATCCGTGGACAGCAGCAAGGTTTTGGCTTTTTCCACCTTGACAATCTTGATGTAATTGTTGATGCTAAAGCCAGTCTCCGCTTTGAATTTCCGGGACAGGTAATAGTCGGCGTAGCCGATGTGGGAGGCGATGTCCGCCAGAGTCAGCTTCTCCTCCACGTGGAGCTCAATGTAGTCGCAGCAGCTCTGGATCTGGGGGGAGCGGTCAGGGTTGGCCCTGCCCTTGTGTACCAGATGGATGAAGTCGTCATACATGGTGTGGCCGATGTGGGCGGCATCCGCCACCGTCTTGCAGTCAAGGATGTCCTGGATGTAGGCGTCGCCTCGGGAATAGGCCACCTCCGGCGACACGCCCCCCTGGATGGCCGCCCGGGTACACAGGGAGATGAACACGATCTGGCTCACCCGCACCTGCTCCAGGGAGCCCATGTGGGATATATTCACACCGCGGCTGGCGGAGGCGGCGTCATGCAGCACGGACTTGTAGTTCAGATCCCCCTCGCTGACCATGCGCATCAGCGCCTGCTCGGTGCGGTAGGTGTTCATGCGGTCCTTCCGGACCACGGGCTCTCGCTCGCCCTGCCTGAGGGCCGGCTCAAAAAAGGCAATGTCGGCATTGGTGAGTTGTTCCCCGGTGACGCAGTAGTGGAGCATCAGCGTATGGCGGAAGAAGTCGATGGTGGACACTACCGGTATGCGCTGCAAAATCCTGATGAGCTTGGGCCGCCAGTGGAGCGGGATCTTGGTGCTCTGCACCGCCTTGCTGATGCCGTCGTAGCCAAGCTCCGTGGTAGTGGTGGGGCCGAAGACGTGGATGCGCTGCAGCCCGTCGCCGTCGAACTCGAAGGCGGCGCTCCAGCTAAGACCGTAGGGGATGCTGAGCAGAATGGGCTCCCGGTGCTCCCGGGCGTGGTGCCGCACCGCCTCCATGCAGCCCGTGGCGGAGAACACGTCGTCCAGCACCCGGTCCGGGCAGTTGGTGTCGATTAGCCTGCCTTCAGCGTCATAGCACCAGGCGTACATTTTTCCGGTGCAGGAGAGCAGATCCTGCAATACCCGCAGGCGTTCCCCCAGCGGCAGATCCATCAGGGCCATCGCGGCGTCCTCCTTCTAATTATTTCCTGCTTTCAGTGTACCACGGATTCATCAAATTTCAAGACAATTTCGCAAAAATGAGCATATACGCCGCTCTGGCCTGCCGATATAATGTTGGCAAACAAGGAAAAGGAGCGTTTGCAGTATGAAAATCGGTTTTATCGGAATGGGTATCATGGGAAAGCCCATGGCGCTGAACTTGGTGAAGGCAGGCTATGAGGTGATGGTGTCCAACCGCAGCATGGATAAATGCCGGGCCGTGGTGGCGGCAGGCGGCACCTGCGGCAGCTATCGGGAGGTGGCGGAGCAGTGCGACGTGGTCTTCACCATGCTGCCCAACGGCCCCCAGGTAAAGGAGGTAATGCTGGGGGAGGACGGCGTGGCCGCCCACATGAAGCCCGGCGCCGTCTATATCGACACCAGCTCCATCAACCCCGTGGACGCCAAGGAGCTGTGCCGGGGCGTGGCGGCCTACGGCGTGGAAATGCTGGACGCCCCGGTGTCCGGCGGCGAGCCCAAGGCCATCGATGGCACGTTGGCCTTCATGGTGGGCGGCAAGCAGGAGGTCTTTGACCGCTGCAAGCCTCTGCTGCTGGCTATGGGCGCCAGCGCGGTGCGCTGCGGCGACGTGGGCGCCGGCAACACCACCAAGCTGGCCAACCAGATCATCGTGGCCTGCAACATCCGGGCCCTGGCCGAGGCCCTGACCCTGGCCCAAAAGGCGGGTGTGGATCCGAATCTGGTCTTTGACGCCATTCGCGGCGGCCTGGCCGGCTCCACCGTTATGAACGCCAAGGCCCCCATGATGATAGCGGGCAACGACAAGCCCGGCTTCAAGATCGACCTGCACATCAAGGATTTGAACAACGCCCTGGACTGCGCCCACGCTGTCGGCGCCCCCGTCCCCATGACGGCCTCCGTGCAGGAGATCCTCCAGTGGATGCACAATCACGAGGGCGGGAATAAGGATCACAGCGCCATCGCCCAGTACTATGAGTACCTCTCCGGCATTCAGATCGGACGATAAAGAAAAACAATTACAGCCCCGGCTTTCGCCGGGGCTGTTGCGCTAAAAAGGAGTCAGCTATGAATCGTAAACTTCGGATTGACGCGGAAAAAGCCGCCTATACCGCTATCAACGCCGTGATGCCGGAAGGCGCGGTGCGCCGTGCGCTGCTGGGAAAACGGTTTCCGGGCCGGGTGTTTCTCATCGCAGCCGGCAAAGCCGCGCCCCGTATGGCCGCGGCTGCGCTGTCCGTTCTCACGGTACCGGTGACAGACGGGCTCGTCATCAGCAAATACGGCCACTTTGACGAGCCGATCGGGTCTTTGCGCTGCTTTGAGGCAGGACATCCTGTCCCGGATGAAAACAGCGTCCTCGCTGGAGAGGCGGCGCTGAAGCTGACGGAGGACCTGCGGGAGGACGACACGGTGCTGTTCCTGCTCTCCGGAGGAGGAAGTGCGCTGTTTGAAAAGCCTCTGATCCCACTTCCCGAATTGCAGGACATAACCAATCAGCTCCTAGCCTGCGGAGCGGACATCGTGGAGATCAACACCATCCGCAAGCGGCTCTCCGCTGTCAAGGGCGGAAAGTTCGCGGCCCATTGCGCGCCCGCCCGGGTGGAGGCCGTGTTCCTCTCGGATATTCTGGGCGATCCGCTGGATATGATCGCCTCCGGCCCCGTGAACCCCGATACGGCAACATGCGCTGACGCCCTGTCTATCGCTGCAAAGTACGGATTGCGGCTCAGCCCGGAGGCGGAAGCCTGCCTCCGGATCGAGACTCCCAAAGAACTGGGAAACGTCCATGCGCAGGTGGTGGGGAGCGTCCGTGAGCTCTGCCATGCTGCGGGTGAGGCCTGCGAGCGTCTGGGCTACGAGACCGTATTTCTCACCGACCGCCTCGACTGCGAGGCCCGGGAGGCGGGACGTTTTCTCAGCGCGGTTCTGCGCTCCCATGCCAGCGAGGGAAAGAAGCTTGCCTTCCTGGCCGGCGGCGAGACGGTTGTCCATCTGACCGGAAAGGGCATGGGCGGTCGGAACCAGGAGTTGGCGCTTGCCGCCTCGGAAGGGCTGCGGGGGCTCCGCAACGCGTGCGTGATCTGTGTGGGCTCCGACGGGACGGACGGCCCCACCGACGCGGCGGGCGGCTATGTGGACGGCGATACCTTTGACGAACTCGAAGGAAAAGAGATCTCTCTGCACGAGACGCTTCAGAACAACGACGCTTATCACGCACTCAAAGCGGTGGACGGTCTGATCGTCACCGGCCCCACGGGCACCAACGTAAACGACCTGTACCTGGGCCTCGTTGACGGATAACGCTATTTGTAGTTTTCCTTTCGGTACTCCTGCGGGAGCTGGCCGGTCACCTCCCGGAACACCCGGGCAAAATGGCTGGGCGCGCAGAAGCGGAGCTGCTCTGCAATCTCCCTGATGCTCAGATCCGAGGTGGCAAGCAGGAGCTTGGCCCGCTCGATGCGGGCGTATTTAATGTAATCCCGGATATTGTCGCCGGTCTCCTCCTTAAATTTGCGGGAGAGATGGTACTCCGAATAGCCCACCTGGCGGGCCAGCGTTTCCAGCGACAGTTCTTCGTCCGGATGGGCTTCGATATAGGCCACGCAGCTCTGAATCTGCCGGGAATAGCTGGGGTTGTATCGCTGCCGGTGTACGCGCTGAATGAAATCCTCGTACATGGCGTGGTTGACGGTCCGCACGTCGGCGATGGTCCTGCACTGGGTCAGGCTTTGGATATAGCTGTCGCCCACGGTGTAGGCGGTGTCCGGCGTCAGGCCCCCTTCGATGGCGGCCCGGGTACACAGGGCGGTAAAGTTGCTGGCGGACAGGATGGCCCGCTTCACGGGATCGCTGGTGGATATCCCCACGCCGCTGGAGAGCTGTCCTGCCTTTTCCATGGCGCTGCGGTAGTTCATATCACCGTACCGCACCATTTGCAGCAGCGCCTGCTCCGCCTGATAGGTGTGATGCCGGTTTCGCCGCGAGGCCTGTTTTTTCTCCCGCACCGGCTCCTCCTGATGCTGAAAGCGCAGGTCGCTGCGGCTGAGCTTTTCGCCGGTAACCAAGCAGTGCAGCATGACGGCGTACTGAAAAAACAGGATGGAGGAGACGGCGGGGATGCTCTGCATGGCCCGGGTGAAGGTCGGCTGCCAGGCGGGGTCGATGTGATAGCGCCGGATCGCGTCACTCAGCAGCACGTTGCTCACCTCGTTGTGAAACACCGGGCCGATCACGTGGCACCATACCAGCTCATCCTCCCGCCATTCGTACACCGCGGCCCAGAGGATGCCCATTGCCGCGCCCAGGATCAGCGGTGTGCGCTTGGCCTTCCCCTCCTGTATCATGTAGGAAAGGCAGCCGGTGTGCTCAAAGATCCGGTGATAGACGTGCTCCGGGCAGTTGGTGGCCGTCAGTGCGCCGTCTGCTGCGTAGCGCCAGGTGTACACGGCAGGGCTGCAAAGCAGCGCATCCGCGAAAGAATCCATTTTGTCAAAGGGGACAGTCTGTTCATCCATAATCATCACCCTCCTCTTTACCCGTATCATAACACAATTAAATTGCTATACAAGATACAGAATTGCTGCGTTTGGAAATAAGGCAATAATATTGTTTCGTTCGCAATAACTTTGCTTTACATGGCCGTCTTCCCATGGGTATAGTGAAATCGACAGAAAAAAGCCGCAAAAATAAAAGGAGGCAATGCTATGAGTACAGCGGTAAAAACAAAGCACGGCCTGCTGGGCAATGCGTTTCGGAGTGAGAAATGGAACTCCCGCATTACCACGGCCAACGTAACGCCCAAGGAAATGTGGCTGGGCTATGTGATCGGACCCTACGGGATGCTGGTTGTGCAGTCCATTGTCAACAGCTATTACAACCAGTACATGACGGACGTGCTGGGCTTCACGGCAGAGCGGGCCGTGTGGATGGCCAGCTTTATGGTCCTCTTCCCGCTGCTGTCGAAGATTATTGACGCCGTGACCAACATCGTCATGTCCAAGATCATCGACTCCACGGTTTGCCGACAGGGCAAGGTCCGCCCCTGGCTGATTCTGTCCATCCCCCTGGTGGTGCTCAGCGTGGTGCTGCTGTTCTGGATGCCCTTCTCCGGCTCCAGAATCCAGGCCGCGTGGGTCTGCTTCTCCTATGTGCTTTACTACTGCGTGTCCTTCACCATGTGGAACATGTCCAAGGAGCTGACGCCCGCCCTCTCCACCCGCAATGTGCAGCAGCGCAAGAACCTGGCCACCGCCGCCGAGATCACCCGCAACATCGGCACCGGCATCGTCTCCATCCTCTTCCCGATGATCCTCTCCGGCGTCTGCGCGGCCATGAACGGCAACGACGCCCAGGGCTATCTGCTCACCATGAGCCTGATGAGCTGCCTTGCGATCCCCCTGACCTTTATCCAGTACTTCTTCACCCGTGAGCGCGTCACCGAGGAGCGCCGCGGCGGTATCGGCCTCACCGATGAGGCTGCCCGCGTGGAAGCGGAGCACACCCTGGTCAAACCGGAAGCCACACTCCGCGAGCAGCTTGCCCAGTGCATCAAAGATAAATACTGGATCATCTTCGTGCTGATCGTGTTCACCTTCAACGTGCTCGGCAATATGCGCAACATCTCCCTGATCTATTACTGCGGCTGGGTCGTCCGCGGCAACCAGTACGGCGCCCGGGCCGCCATCCAGGCCACCTTCCAGATGATCGCCCTGTCCCCCATGGGCCCCGGCATCGCCCTGGTGCTGCCGATGGTCAAAAAGCTGGGCCGCACCAAGACCATCTGGATGGGCTCCATTCTGACAGTTATCGGCTCCGTGTTCGCCTACGCCATGGCCGGCAACCGTATGTTCATCATGATGGGCACGGCCCTGGCCGCCATCGGCAACATCGCCTTCTCCTACCTCATCATGTCCTACATGGGCGACGTGATCGACCACGTGGAGTGGAAGTCCGACACCCGCTGCGACGGCCTTACCGGCGGCTTCGTCTCCGCGGCCATGATGTTCGCCGTGGGTATCGCCCAGGGCCTGTTCAACCTGGGTCTGATGATCACCAAGTATGCCCAGCCCACCGAGATCGGCCTGTCCGCCGAGGGCGTGAAGCTCTATGCCGACCAGCCCGCCGCCGCCACCGGCTGGATCAACTTCTCCTACCAGGGCACCTACATCGTGATGGGCGTCATGATTTTCCTGCTGTTCAAGTTCTTCTTTGACATTGAGAAGAAGATGCCCCAGGTCTCCGCTGAGCTGCAGGAGCGCCGGGTGGCCGAGTATGCCGCCCACGGTCTGGAATACCTGCCCCCCGCCGAGCTGGAGCGCCGGGAGATCGAGGCCCAGAAGGCCGAGACCGAGGCCAACCGCATCGCCGACCTGAAGGCCAAATGCGAAAAGCGCGGCCTGGACTTTGAGGCAGAGAACCAGAAATACCTGGACAAGCTGGCTGCCAGGCAGGCAAAGGCGGACGCCAAAGCCGCAAAAGCAAAGAAATAAGCTGTAACACCTGCCGACGGGGCAGCGGCGTGCTGCCGTTGCCCCGTCCCGCTTTCATCAAGGAGAAAACACATGAGAAAAATCATTTCTTTCAATGAAGACTGGCTTTTCTATAAGCCCGGTGAAGCCGCCGTGCCCGTCACCCTGCCCCACACCTGGAACGCCGTGGACGGGCAGGACGGCGGCAATGACTATTGGCGCGGCACGGCAGCTTACGAAAAGCGCTTTGCCAGGCCGGAACTGAAAGACGGCGAGCGCTGCTTTATCGAGTTCGACGGCGTGGCCATGACGGCGGACGTGACGCTGAACGGCAGGCTCCTTGCCCACCACGAGGGCGGCTATGCCACCTTCCGTGTGGACATCACCGACGCCCTGGAAGCGGAAAACCGGCTCACCGTCAGCGTGGACAACAGCGCCAACGACCGGGTGTATCCCCAGATGGCGGACTTCACCTTCTACGGTGGCATCTACCGGGATGTGAAGCTGATTGCCGTGCCCGCAGAGCATTTCGAGCTTTTGAAGGACGGCACCCCCGGCATCAAGGTGACCCCCGTGGTGGATTTGGCAAAGAAAACCGCCACCGTCACCGTGGAGACGTGGCACAACGGCCAGAGCGTCACCATCACCGTAAACGGCGAGAGCCAGACCGTGGTGCGCTGCGCGACCTTTACCATTGACAACGTCCACCTGTGGGACGGCGTCTTTGACCCCTATCTTTACACCGCCACCGCCACCCTGCCCTCCGGTGACGAGGTCTCGACCCGTTTCGGCTGCCGGGAGTTCAGAATCGACCCGCAGAAGGGCTTCTTCCTCAACGGCCGCAGCTATCCCCTCCGGGGCGTCAGCCGCCACCAGGACTTGAAAGGAAAGGGCAGCGCCCTCATTTATGAAGATCACAAGGCCGATATGGCAATCATCCGGGAGCTTGGCGCAAACACGCTGCGCCTGGCTCATTACCAGCACGCCCAGGCGTTCTACGATCTCTGCGACGAAAACGGTATCATCGTCTGGGCGGAGATCCCGTACATCACAAAGCACATGTCCGGCGGCAAGCAGAACGCTCTGAATCAGATGCGAGAGCTGATCACCCAGTGCTATAACCACCCCTCCGTCGTCTGCTGGGGACTCTCCAACGAGATCACCGCCAGCGGCGCGGTGACAGAGGAGCTGCTGCAAGACCACCGGGAGCTGAATGAGCTCTGTCACGAGATGGATTCCACCCGCCCAACGGTCATGGCCCACGCCTTCATGCTGGAAAAGGACAGCCCGCTGATTCCGATTGCCGACATCGCCAGCTACAACCTCTACTTCGGCTGGTATCTGGGGGAGCTGGAGCAGAACGAGCAGTTTTTCGACGAGTATCACGCCATGTACCCCGATCGCGTCATCGGCTTTTCCGAATACGGCGCGGACGCCAACACGGCTTTCCACTCCTCCCGACCGGAGAAAGGCGATTATACCGAGGAGTATCAGTGCGTGTACCACGAGCATATCCTGAAGCTCATTGAGGAGCGACCCTGGCTCTGGGCCACCCATGTGTGGAACCTCTTCGACTTTGCCGCCGACGGGCGCGACGAGGGCGGCAAGAAGGGTGAAAACCAGAAAGGTCTGGTGGAGTTCGACCACAAGACCAGAAAGGACGCCTTCTATCTCTACAAGGCCGCCTGGAGCAAGGAGCCTTTTGTGCATCTGTGCGGCAAGCGCTATGTGGATCGTGCCGAGGATACGACGGAGATCAAGGTCTACTCCAACTGCGAGAGTGTGACGCTCTATGTGGATGGCAGGGAGCTGGAAACCAAATCCGGCAAGACCGTCTTTACCTTCTCCGTCCCCATTTCCGGTGAGCACAGGATCGAAGCTGTCAGCGGAGAGAACCGGGACGAGAGCATTGTCCGCCGGGCCGATGCGCCAAATCCCGCCTATCTCTTCCGCAAGCAGGCGGTGATCAACTGGTTTGACACGGCAGACTACGATCCGAGCTGTTATTCGATCAAGGACACCATGGGCGCCCTGTCGCAGAATCCCCGGACGGCTGCGATCCTCGGCCGCATGATGGAGCGCATGACGGCCACGCGAGGCGATGTGGCCAAAGCTGCAAACGACAACGCCAATCTCCAGAAGATGATGGCCGGACTCAGCCTGGAAAGCCTCATCAAGCAGGCGGGCGACAGTGTGCCCGGCGAGATGATCCGCAGCCTCAACGCCGCGTTGCAGAAGATCAAAAAGGAGAACTGAGCCATGATCTATAACGTCAGCATGAAGATCGCCCACCTGGTGGAAAATGAGCAGGCGGTCCAGGTGTTCGACCGCTTTCTGCCGGGGATGCGGAAGATGGCGGAGGGCAGCCCCCAGGCCGCGCAGCTCTCCGTGGAGCAGCTGGTGCGCTACACCCGCAACCCAAAGGCGGAGGAAGTGATTGCCGCTCTGGATGAGGCGCTAAGCGCGCTGAACACCCCGGAAAACGCCGTCAGCCCCAGCGAGCGGAAGCTCATCGAACGCTTCAAAGCCATCGAGGCGTCGGACAAGGCAAAAGAAAAGCGGCCCGCCGATCACCGGCAGGACGCGATCTGCCCCGGCCAGCCCTGGCTGGACACCAAGGGAGATCGCATCCAGGCCCACGGCGGTGCTGTGTACTATGAAGACGGCCTGTACTACTGGTACGGCGAAAACAAGGAGTACACCGACGGGCAAAACGGCGTCTGGACCTGGGGCCTCAAGGTTTACGCCTCCGAGGATCTGATGAACTGGGAGGATCGGGGCTTCCTGATCCCGCCGGAGCTGGACGATCCCAACTCGGCCCTGTTTCCCACCAAGCGCGTGGACAGGCCCCATATCCTCAAGTGCGAGAAGACCGGCAAATACGTCTGCTGGATCAAGCTCTCCGGCCCGGAGGCGGCCTTCACCATCTGGCAGGCGGACAAGCTGCTTGGCCCCTATGAGATGGTGGAAAACCTCTACAACCCCGGCGGCCACAAAGCGGGCGACTTCGACATGATCGCCGATCCCGCCACCGGGAAGGGCTATCTCTATTTTGACGCCGACCACGCCTCCATGCTCTGCATGGCGCTGAGCGAGGATTATCTGTACGCGGAAACAGAAGTGGCCAAGAGCTACGCGAATCTGACGCCGCCCTTTACCCGGGAGGCCCCGGCCCTGTTTGAAAAGGACGGCAAGAAATACATGCTCACCAGCGGCATGACCGGCTATGTGCCCAATCGCAGCGACAGCGCCGTGTGCGACAGCTGGGACGGCGTGTTTGAAAGCCTGGGCGATCCCCACCTCGACGACGATTCCCGCGCCTCCTTCAACAGTCAGATCTCCAAGATTTTCCGCGTGGAGGGAACAGATACATTCATCGCCATGGCGGACCGCTGGCTGCCGGAGACGAAGGTGGACGCGCGGCTGGCCGACGTCTTCACCCGGGTCATCGCCGCCAACTATGACCCGGCCCACTATCAGGCCACCGACGATGAGCGCCGGGAGATGTACGCGGCCAACCAACTGGAAAACGCAAACACTTCCATCGCGGACTACGTCTGGCTCCCCATTGAATGGGAGAAGGGCAGACCCGTCCTGCGCTGGCAGGATTCCTGGAACCCCGGAAAGGAGCGCAAGGTATGAAAATCATCAAAGCGCCCACTATGAAAGAAGCCTCCCCGCTGGAGCTGAAGAACCGCGCCCTTGCCCGCAAGGCGGCGGCGGAGGGCTTCGTACTTCTCGAAAATGACGGCACTCTGCCCTTAAAAGAAAAGCGGATTGCCCTCTACGGCGCGGGCGCCCGCATGACCGTCAAGGGCGGCACCGGCTCCGGTGCGGTGCGGGAACGCTACAGCGTGACCATCGAGCAGGGGCTTCTGAACGCCGGCTATGACATCGCCACGTCCGGCTGGCTGGACCGCTTCGACCGCTTTTATTCCGATACCTACGAGACCTACCGGCAGGAGCAGGAGGAGCGGGTCAAGGGTATGCAGAATTTCTATCAGATCCTGGGCACCGTGCAGCCCTTCCGCCATCCCACCGGGATCCCCATCACGGAGGAGGACGTGGCTTCTTCCGGCTGCGACACGGCGCTGTACGTGCTGGCCCGTCAGGCCGGCGAGGGCAACGACCGCGTGGATGAGCAGGGCGACTACCGCCTGGACGACGTGGAGCGGGAGAATTTGGCCTTCGTGTCGGCGCACTATCAAAACCTGGTTGTCGTCGTCAACTGCGGCGGTATAATTGATTTGAGCTTTATGGACACGCTCCATGTCTCGGCTCTGGTCTACTTTGTCCAGGGCGGCGAGGAGGGCGGCAACGCCCTGGCCGACGTGCTCTCCGGCAAACAGAACTTCTCCGGCAGGCTTGCCACAAGCTGGGCCTACCGCTTTGAGGACCTGCCCTCCAATACCACCTATTCCTACCTGGGCGGCGACAAGTATAACCAGGAGTACAACGAGGGCATCTATGTGGGCTATCGTTTCTTTGACAGCTTCGGCGTAAAGCCCCGCTACCGCTTCGGCTACGGCTTGAGCTATACGAGCTTTGGGGTGAGTCTGATCGGGATCGTCCCGGAAAGCGGGGAGATATCCGTCAAGGCGGCGGTTAAAAACACCGGCGGCTGCGCCGGGCTGGAGACCGTATTGGTCTACGCCGCCGTGCCCTTCAGCGAAACCGGGGCCGAGGCAAAACGTCTGGTCGCCTTTGCCAAGACGGCAGAGCTGCAGCCCGGTCAGGAGGAGACGGTGGCCCTGTCCATCCCGCTGCGGGAGCTGAGCTGCTATGATGAGGCGCGTGCCGCCTGGGTGCTGCGCGCCGGGGAGTATCCGCTCTTCCTGGGCGACGCGCCCTGCGCCGTGCTGACGCTTGACCGGGAGCGGGTGCTGGAGCAGTGCGTGAATGTCTGCCCAACCCAGCATGAGATCACGGAGATCACGCCGCCTGCGCGTCCTGCGCTCTCCACCGACGGGCTGCCCCGGCTGGCGCTGGACGCCATCGTGCCCGAGACGCTGGTACACCGCTATGAGACGCCGGGGGCCGGCGATCCGGTCACCGACGGCATGAGCGCGGAGCAGTTGATTCGCCTCACCGTAGGCGGCGGCATCTCCAACAAGAATTTGCAGGTGGAGGCCATGGGCGCCTCCGGCACCACCACGCCGGAGCTGTATGAGGCTCTCGGCATCCCCAATGTGATCCTCTCCGACGGCCCGGCGGGACTGAACCTGACCAGTCAGGTGGTGGCGCTGCCGGACGGCAGCACCAAGGCCGCCCGCGTGCCGGAGAATCTGGAGGCGTATAAGCGCTATTTCTTCGGCTTTGCCGGCATGGCGCTGAAAAGCCAGATGGCCGACCCCAAGGACGGCGTTGTCCATTACCAGTACGCTACTGCCTGGCCTTGCAGCCAGCTTCTGGCCCAGAGCTTTGACCAGGCTCTTCTGGAGGAAGTCGGTGACGCGGTTGGCGCGGAAATGGAGGCCTTTGGCGTAACTGTGTGGCTTGCTCCGGGCATGAACATCCACCGCAATCCGCTCTGCGGACGCACCTTTGAGTACTATTCCGAAGACCCTGTGGTTTCCGGTAAGCTGGCAGCCGCCATCGTGCGCGGCGTGCAGAGGCACCCCGGCAAGGGCATGAGTGTCAAACACTTCGCGGCCAACAACTGCGAACTGGAGCGCAACATGTCCTCCTCCAATCTGACGGAGCGCACGCTGCGAGAGTTGTATCTCCGCGGCTTTGAGATCGCGGTGAAGGAGTCCAGCCCCATGACCGTCATGGCCGCCTACAACAAGGTCAACGGCGTCTACTGCACCAACAACTACGACCTTCTGGTGAAGGTGCTGCGCAATGAATGGGGCTTCGAGGGCCTGGTCATGTCTGACTGGGACTCCATGAAGGCCTCCCGGGAGGATTGCACCGTCCCCGCCAGCGGCGACGTGCAGAAGGCCGCGGCCGCCCAGTGCGATCTCATCATGCCGGGCCGCCCGGATCAGGTGGAGGCCCTGCAAAAGGGACTGGATGGCGGCACCGTCCGTTTGGATGACCTTCGCCGCAGTGCCGCTCGCGTGCTGTGGATGGTGCGGCAGAACAGCATCCTCAGGCAATAGAGAAAAAGCCACTCTACCGGCTTGCCGACCTGTCACATAGTTGCCCTATGAGACGGATCAGTTGGCCGGGGTGCTTTTTGTCCTGTGGTGGCATCATTGACCGGGCCGGGCTTTTCTCCGGGCGCTTTCGGGGGGGAAAATGATTATAGTCCGCTGTGGGAAACCATGGCAAAGAAAAACATTACACAGTATCAG
>CAMKGX010000001.1 GCA_946412355.1 uncultured Clostridia bacterium | reverse complement strand
CCGGGAGTCACAGCGGTATTTCCGCAAATCCTTTTCTTGAAGAAATATACAGGTATTGTGAATGGATCGGATATGAAAAAGATACCGCCTATGTCTTTCTGATGAGGGATGCATTATTGCCATATGTATTCTTTCGCAGCAGAGGGAGAGACAATATCCATCCGTGGCTGATCAGCCGCCGCTTTCTGGAAGTCATAACAAAAACTGAATACGTGGATGACGATATACGCCTTCCTTTATACGAAGCCCTGGAATCCGGTCACATCCAGTTTGATGATTATTCTGCTTACTGCAAGGAGAGAATACTTCCGGTTCTGAATGAACATCCAAAATTGAAAACCATCCTTCTCGACCTGCTGAGCTCGATTAAACAGAACAGGATCATTGTGATTGAATCCGGTTATATGGGAACGATTCCCATGATGCTGAAAGCCCTGGATGACAGAGTGGACTTCCGGCTGTTCACGACAGCGCCTTTCCTGTATGAAACCTATCAGGACAGAATATTCTGCAGGAACTATGAAGATATCCGCAGATTTGAAACGCTATATTCACAGGACCTTTTCATGCAGTATTCTTCGTATTGCAACATGGAGTTCTATGTGAATGTATCCGTAGAGGAATCGGTGAAGGAAAAAACGCTTTCTGAAATTGCAGGATTGATGAGGTGATCATAGATGAAGAACGGAAAAAAACCAGATCCGAACGTGATCCATCCGATTGCGGGATATGAGAAAGAAATCTATGTTAAGCCGACGGTTACGAATCCCAATATCATTGTGGGAGATTTCACCTATATCGCAGATTCAGAGTTTGAGAGTCATGTCACGCACTTTTATCCCTGGAGCAGAGACAAGCTGATCATCGGAAAATTCTGTCAGATAGCAAGCGGTGTTGCATTTGTGATGAACGACGCCAATCACCAGATGAACGCCGTATCTACCTTCCCGTTCTATACACTTGAGGGCTGGGAGATGGATGCGCCTGATGCAACGGATATGCCGTTCAAGGGCGATACCGTAATCGGCAATGATGTGTGGATCGGGCAAAATGCAGTAATCCTTCCGGGCGTTCACATCGGTGACGGCGCAATTATTGGCGCAAACAGCATCGTCGGCAGTGATGTTGATCCTTATACAATCGTTGTTGGAAATCCGGCAAAACCTTTAAGGAAACGCTTTGATGCTGAGCTGATCGAACTCTTGCTCCGTTTCAAGTGGTGGGACAAGAGCATAGGCGAGATAAACGAATTGATCCCGGTTCTGACCTGTAGCGAATTGGATAAAGTCAAGGATGAAATAAAGAAACGGATTGGGTGATAAATTCCCGTTTGTAGATGCACCCCACTTTACAAAGTTGCACCCCGGGAACGGAAAAAATTCACCCCGCGTAACACGTGGGGTGCAGCGGTATCATAATCAGCGTGATATGCCACGAACAAAGAGGCAGTCATATGGCTGCCTCTTTTTCTATAATGCTTTCCATTTTGCTCCTTTTTTCCTGCGTCGTTTTGCATGGGGGCAAGGTGCTTTTGTGTGGGCATCGAGGGTGCATGAATGCCAATAAAGCGGTTGTTTACGGTGGGTAAATATGTTATATTCAGGCTGTAAGAGATAGAAGGCGAAAGATCTGTTGAAGCGGTGGAGGATTTGATATGATGGTGGACATTTTGCATCAGCGGTTTGAAACGCACCCCTGGCGGCATGAGGGCGTCCGGTGGGAGGACGTGGCGGCGCGGCTGGCCACATCTCCCGAAGCGGTGGCGGCCCTGCAATGGATGGAAGAGACCGGCGGCGAGCCGGACGTCATCGGCGTGGAGGACGGGCGGATTCTCTTTGCCGACTGCGCGGCGGAGTCCCCTGCCAGGCGGCGGAGTCTGTGCTACGACGAGGCGGCGCGGCTGGGGCGGAAGAAGAACGCCCCGGACAGCAGCGCACTGGAGCAGGCCAGCGCCCACGGCATCGCCCTGCTTACCGAGACGCAATACCGCGCCATGCAGGAAAGGGACGCCTACGACCTGAAAACCTCCAGCTGGATCGCCACGCCGGAGGCGATCCGCCGTCTGGGCGGGGCGCTGTTCTGCGAGCGGCGGTATGACGCCGTGTTTACGTTCCACAACGGTGCCGATTCCTATTACGGCGTCCGGGGCTGGCGGGGCGTGGTGGCGCTGTAAGCGGCACTGCTATTTTAATCTTAGGAGGCATGGGCATGGCACTGGATACGCCTGTTACGCTGCGAAATAAGGTGATTTATTCCGTATTTGTGCGGAATTACAGCGAAAGCGGCACCTTTGACGGGGTGCGGCGGGATTTGGACCGCATTCGGGACCTGGGGGTGGACATCGTGTGGCTGATGCCCATTCACCCCATCGGCAAGGTGCATCGCAAGGGCAGCTTGGGGTCCCCCTACGCCATTGCCGACTACCGGGCCGTAAACCCGGAGTACGGCACCATGGAGGACTTTATCGCCCTGGTGGACGCCATTCACCAACGGGGCATGCAGTGCATCATCGACGTGGTGTACAACCACACCGCCCACGACTCGGTGCTGCGTGAGACCCACCCGGAGTGGTTTTTCCACCGTCCGGACGGCAGCTTCGGCAACCGCATCGGTGACTGGTGGGACGTGATCGACCTGGATTACCGCCGGTCGGCGCTGTGGGACTACCAGATCGAGACGCTGCGGTACTGGGCCCAGTACGTGGATGGCTTTCGCTGTGACGTGGCGCCGCTGCTGCCCATCGCCTTCTGGCAGCGGGCCAGGGCGGAGGTGGCCCAGGTGCGGCCCGGGTGCCTATGGCTGGCGGAGTCCGGCGACCCGGAATTTGAGCGGTACTGCCGCAGCGTGGGGGTGGAATTTGCCGACGATACGGCGCTGTACACCGCCTTTGACCTGTGCTACGACTACGACGTCTACCCGGTGTACCGGGACTGCGTCACCGGGGCGGGGACGGTGGAGCGCTACGCCGATGCCGTCAACCGCCAGGAGGCCATGTACCCCACCAACTACGTAAAGGCCCGGTTCCTGGAAAACCACGACAAGCCACGGGCCGCCTTTTTGCTGCCGGAGGAGCGGCTGCTGCGGAACTGGACGGCGCTGCAATACTTTCAGAAAGGGGCGTCCCTGGTGTACGCCGGGCAGGAGGCGGGCTGCCGCCATCTCCCCTCCCTGTTCGACAGGGACACCGTGGCGTGGCAGGGAGACTGTGACCTTGCGCCGCTGATGCGGCAGCTTTACAACCTGAAGCAGCGGGGCATCTTCGCCACGGGGCGATACCGCGTGGCAGCCCGGCCCCGGGATTTCATGGTGTGTACCTACACCCCGACAGGTGGCACGGCGCCGGAGATGACCGGCGTATTCAGCCTGCGGGGCGCGTGCGGCGCCGTGGAGGTGGGCAGCCTGGGCGTGGCCGACGGCTGCTACCGGGAGCTGCTCTCCGGCGAGACGGCGGACGTGGTGCTGGGGTACGTGTCCTGCCGGGGCGAGCCCATGATTCTGGAAAAGGCATAAGATACAACGGCGCGGCGACGGCTGCGCCGTTTTTCTTTGGGGATTCCTTTGGGGAATGACGAAAACGCCTTGCATTTTGGTGCAAATTCCGATATACTAAATTGATTTTATATGCGCGCTACGGCGCAGACGGAGGAAAACCGCTTTGTCCACCATCATTACTGCCATCGACCCCCACTCCCCGGCGGAGCGCGCCGGGGTCCGGGTCGGCGAACGGCTCAAGGCTATCAACGGTCATCCGGTGGTAGACGTGCTGGATTACCGATTCTACGGCTACGACGCGGAATGCGACGTGGTTTTGGAGGAGAAGGGCCAGACACGACAAGTACATATTCGCAAGGCAGAGGGGCGCGACCTGGGGCTGAACTTCGAGACGTACCTGATGGACACCATGCACCGGTGCGCCAACCACTGCGTGTTCTGCTTCGTGGACCAGATGCCCCCGGGAATGCGGGAGAGCCTGTACGTGAAGGACGACGACGAGCGCCTGTCCTTCCTGCTGGGGAACTACACCACGCTGACCAATTTAAGTGAGCGGGAGGCCCAGCGGATCATCGACCTGCACATCTCCCCCATCAATGTGTCGGTACACACCACCAACCCACGGCTGCGCTGCACCATGCTGGGCAACAAGCAGGCCGACGTGTCGTTGGATTACATGCGGCGGTTCGGCGCGGCGGGCATACAGATGAACGGCCAGATCGTGGTCTGTCCGGGGTGGAACGACGGCGACGAGCTGCGGCGCACCATGGCCGACCTGATGGAAATTGGCTTTTACAGCTGCTCGGTGGTGCCGGTGGGCATCACGAAGCATCGCCATGGACTTGCCAAGCTGTCCCCTGTGACCCGGGACACCGCCCGGGAAATCATCGCCATCGCCGACGAGTTTGGCGCAAAGTGTCTGCAGGAAAAGGGCACGCGTATGTTCTTCTGCGCCGACGAGCTGTATCTCAAAGGGGAGCTGCCCCTGCCGGAGGACGACTACTACGAGGAGTACCGGCAGCTGGAAAACGGCGTGGGGCTGCTGCGGTCGTTGGAGCAGGAGTTTATGGCGGCGCTGCGGTTTGCCGACGCGCCGGCCTCCCCTGCCCCGTTTACCATTGCCACCGGCGTGTCGGCGGCGCCGTTTTTGACGGAGCTGCTGCAGCGGGCCCAGGCCCGATTCCCCGCTATACAGGGCAAGGTGGTGGCGGTGGAAAATGATTTCTTCGGCCACACCATCGACGTGGCGGGGCTGCTGACGGGACAGGACATCGCCGCGCAGCTCAAGGGCAACATGCTGGGGCGGCGGCTGCTGATTCCGCTGCACATGCTGCGCCACGGCGAGACCGTATTTTTGGATGATTACACCACCGAGCGCCTGGGGCGGGAACTGGACGCCACGGTGCAGGTGGTGGGGCTGGACGGCGGAGATCTGCTGGACGCCATGACAGAAAGTGAGTGATACCATGTCAAAACCTATGATTGCCATTGTGGGCCGGCCCAACGTGGGCAAGTCCATGCTGTTTAACAAGCTGATCGGCCAGCGGCTCAGCATCGTGGAGGACACCCCCGGCGTGACCCGGGACCGTATCTACGGCGAGAGCGAGTGGTGCGGTCGGAAGTTCACGCTGGTGGACACCGGCGGCATTGAGCCCAACACCGACAACCAGATTCTGGCCTTTATGCGGGAGCAGGCACAAATCGCCATCGACAACGCCACGGTGATTGTTTTCGTCACCGACATCAAAACCGGCATGACCGCCTCTGACCAGGAGGTGGCCAACATGCTGCAGCGCTCCGGCAAGCCCATCGTACTGGCGGTGAACAAGGTGGACGGCACCGGCACCGTGGACCCGGAGATCTACGAGTTCTACAACCTGGGCCTGGGCGACCCCATCGCCGTGTCTGCCGTTCACGGCCACGGCACCGGCGATCTGCTGGACGCCTGTTTGCAATACTTCCCGCCCGAGGACGAGGGAGAGGACGAGTCCGACGTGATACAGGTGGCCATCATCGGCAAGCCCAACGTGGGCAAATCCAGCCTGACCAACCGGATTCTGGGGCAGGAGCGGGTGATTGTCAGCAACGTGGCGGGCACCACCCGGGACGCCATCGACAGTTATTTTGAAAACAGCTTCGGCAAATACAATTTCATCGACACCGCCGGTATGCGAAAAAAGTCCCGTGTGGAGGACAACATCGAGAAATACTCCGTGCTGCGGGCCACCATGGCCATTGAGCGCAGCGACGTGTGCCTCATCCTTATCGACGCCCAGGAGGGCGTGACGGAGCAGGACACCAAGGTGGCGGGCCTGGCTCACGAGGCGGGCAAGGCCTGCATTATCGTGGTGAACAAATGGGACCTGGTGGAGAAGGATGACAAGACCATGGACCACATGCGGGAAGACATCCGCCGGGATTTGAGCTTTATGACCTACGCCCCCATTCTGTTCATCTCCGCCGCCACGGGCCAGCGGGTGAATCGCCTGTTTGAGCTGATCAACTACGTCAACGACCAGTCCGCCACCCGCATCACCACCGGCATGCTCAACTCCGTGCTGGCGGAAGCCCAGACCCGTGTGCAGCCCCCCACCGACAAGGGACGGCGGCTGAAAATCTACTACATGACCCAGGTGGGCGTGAAGCCGCCCCACTTTGTGGTGTTCTGCAACGACAAGCAGCTGTTCCACTTCTCCTACAAGCGCTATTTGGAGAACCAGATCCGCGGCGTATTCGGCCTGGAGGGTACGCCCATCATCATGAGCATCCGTCAAAAGGGCGAGGAGGAATAAACCATGTTTCGGGTATTCGTCACCTGTGTGATCGTGCTGGTGTCCTATCTGCTGGGCTGCATCAATGGCTCTGTGATGACCTCTCACTTTATCATCAAGGATGACGTGCGCAAGCACGGCAGCGGCAACGCCGGCCTTACCAATTTCTACCGCACCTACGGCGCCAAATACGCGCTGATGGTCATCGGCCTGGACATGGGCAAGACGGTGGTGGCCTGCCTCATCGGCGGCTTCATGTTCTCCCACCTCTTCGGCGACTGGACGCTGGGTGTGCTGCTGGGCGGCCTGGGCTGCGAGCTGGGCCATGTGTTCCCGGTGTTTTTCGGCTTCAAAGGCGGCAAGGGCATTCTCTCCGGCAGCATGCTGGCCATCCTGCTGGGCTGGAAGGTGGCCCTGGTGGCCTGGGGCGTGTTCATGCTGCTGTGGGCGCTGACGCGGTACGTGTCCCTGGGCTCTCTGGCGGCGGCGGTGAGCCTGCCCATTACGGTGTACTTTTTCCTGGGGCACAACTGGGTGTATACGGGTCTGGCGCTGTTTATGGCGGCGCTGGTGGTATACTGCCACCGGGAGAACATCGTGCGGCTGCTCCACGGCACGGAGAACAAGTTCAAGTGGCACGTGAATCCCGTCACCCCCGACGACAAGAAAGACGAGGCATAACCCATGAAAAAGACGAACCAGGTGCGGCAGGTGGTGTTCCCCATCCTGGCCGCCCTCATCTGGGGCACGGCCTTCGTGGCCCAGGACGTGGTGTCCGACAAGATCGATGCCTTTACCTTCAACGCCCTGCGCAGCGCGGTGGCGGTGGTGGTGCTGCTGATCATCATACGGATTTTTGACCGCTTCAACAAGGATACGCCCCGGCCCACCGAGGCGGAGAAAAAGCAGGACCGCAAGCAGCTTATGTGGGGCGGCCTATGGTGCGGCCTGGCCCTGGGCGTGGCCTCCAACTTCCAGCAGGCGGGCATCGGCGCCGGCACGGACGCGGGCAAGGCCGGGTTCATCACGGCGCTGTACGTGGTGCTGGTGCCGGTCTTCGGCCTGTTTTTCAAGCGGAAGGCCAGTCTGCCGGTGTGGATCGCGGTGGGTCTTTCGGTGGTGGCGCTGTACTTGCTGTGCATCAAGGGGGACTTCTCCCTGGCACCCGGCGATTTACTGATTCTCTGCTGCGCGGTGGTGTTTGCCGCTCACATTCTCATCATTGACCACTTTACCGCCACGGTGGACGGCATCAAGCTGTCCTGCGCCCAGTTCTTTGTGTGCGGCGTGGTGTCCGCCATCGGCATGGTGCTGTTCAGCCATCCCGATTGGAACGCGGTGTGGGAATGTGCGGTGCCCATTTTGTTCGTGGGCGTGTTCTCCAGCGGCGTGGCCTACACGCTGCAGATCCTGGCCCAAAAGGACTCCAACCCCACGGTGGTCACCATTCTGCTAAGCCTGGAGAGCGTATTCGCCGTGATCGCCGGGGCGCTGATTCTCCATCAGAAGATGACGCCCCGGGAGTACGCGGGCTGCGTCATCATGTTCATCGCGGTGATACTGGCCCAGTTGGAGTTCCCGATCAAGAAGAAAGACGCGGAAAAAGTGTAATTATTGCATAGGAAAAGCGCCCCGGTACAGCCGGGGCGCTTTCTTTATGTATTGTGTCAGAACAGGCTGACCTGGGAGGTGTCCGCCATACCGGCGAAGGCGCCCAGGGCTTTGAGCTGCTCGATGTGGGTTTTGGACAACTTGTTGCAGCAGGTGGAGAACTCCTCGATGGAGATGAAGGTCTTCCCTTCCCGCTTGGCCACCGTGTCCAGCGCCGCCGCCTCGCCCAGACCGTGGACGGTGACGAAGGGCGGCAGAAGGCCGTTTTCCGTGATTTTGAACATGGTGGCGTCGGAGTGCATGATGTCGATGGTGTCAAAGTGGAAGCCGCGGAGATAGAACTCGTAGCACACCTCCAGCGTCACCATCAGGTTCTGCTCCACGTCGGTGGCGTCCTTGTTGTTCTCGATCTCCTTGATTTTCCGCTTCACCGCGTCGAGACCTGCGCAGCAATACTCGGCGTCGAAGGCCTTGGCGCGGATGGAGAAGAACACGGCGTAGAACGCCAGGGGGCGGTGCACCTTGAACCAGGCAATGCGGAAGGCCATCATCACATAGGCCACGGCGTGGGCCTTGGGGAACAGGTAGCCAATCTTGGCCAGGGAGCCGATGTACCAGTCGGGCACGTTGTGCTCCCGCATGGCCTCCTCCCAGCCGTCCTGGAAGCCGCCCTTTTTCACCTTGCCTTTACGGACGGCCTCCATGATTTTGAAGGACATCTTGGGGTCAAGGCCCATGGAGATGAGGTAGAGCATGATGTCGTCACGGCAGCCCACCGTCTCCAAAACGGAGGCGGTGCCGCTGACGATCAGTTCCCGGGCGTTGCCCATCCACACG
Organism: uncultured Clostridia bacterium; assembly: GCA_946412355.1. GTDB lineage: Bacteria > Bacillota > Clostridia > Oscillospirales > Oscillospiraceae > Vescimonas. The sequence goes on along the minus strand of CAMKGX010000001.1, from coordinate 164,712 downwards.
TCGGTGCCGTGGCTGAAGCCGGACAGGCGAACAAGGGTATTGAAATTGGTGGGCTTGGTGTCCATCAGCATGCCGCGGGTGAAGCGGGTGTTGAACTCCGGGATGGCCACGGCGCCGGTTTCCCCCAAAATCTCGTCATGCTCATAGCCCAGGACCTTGGAGGAGGTGAAGATGCTCATGGTGTCCGCATCGTCCAGAGGGATGGTGCGGGCGTTGACGCCGGTGTATTCCTCCAGGTACTTGATCATGGTGGGGTCATCGTGGCCCAGCATGTCCAGCTTTAGGAGGTTGTCCTCCATGCAGTGGTATTCAAAATGGGTGGTGCACTGGTCGGACTTGGGGTCGTCGGCGGGGTGCTGCACGGCGGTGAAGTCCTCCACGTCCATATCGTCGGGCACTACCACCAGGCCGCCGGGGTGCTGGCCGGTGGTGCGGCGGACGCCTACGCAGCCGGTGGCCAGCCGCTTCAACTCCGCGTTGCCGAATTCCAGACCCCGCTCCTCCTTGTATTTCAGCACGTAACCGATGGCGGTTTTATCCGCCAGGGTGCCGATGGTGCCGGCGCGGAACACCTGGGTCTCGCCGAACATTTCGATGGCGTGGCGATGGGCCCGGGACTGGTATTCGCCGGAGAAATTCAGGTCGATATCCGGCACCTTGCCGCCGCCGTAACCCAGGAAGGTCTCAAAGGGGATGTCGAAGCCGTCCTTCACCAGCTTGGTGCCGCAGTGGGGACAGTTCTTGTCCGGCATATCGGCGCCGCAGCCGTACTGGGGGTCCTGGTTGAACTCCACGTAGCGGCACTGGGGGCAACGGTAGTGGGGCGGCAGGGAGTTGACCTCCGTGATGCCCGACATATAGGCCACCAGCGACGAGCCTACGCTGCCTCGGGAGCCTACCAGATAGCCGTTTTCCAGGCTGCGCTGCACCAGCTTCTGGGCCGACATGTACACCACGTCGTACTTGCCCAGGATGCTTTTCAGCTCCACGTTAAGCCGGTCGATGATAAGCTGGGGCGGGTTTTCGCCGTACAGCTCGTGGCACTTGTCCCACACGCGCTGGTTCAGCTCCTGCTCGGAGTTCTCCAGCCGGGGCGGGAACAGGGTGCCGGCGGGCAGCAGCTCGATCTCCTCAATCTGGTCGGCGATGTTCCGGGGATTATCAATGACCACTTCATGGGCTTTTTCCTCGCCCAGGTAGGCAAACTCCTCCATCATCTCGGCGGTGGTCTTGAAGTAGATGGGCAGGCTCTCGTCGGCGTCGTCGAACTTTTTGCTGGCCAGCAGAATGTGGCGGTAAATCTCGTCCTCCGGCTCCTGGAAATGGACGTCGCCGGTGGCGCAGACGGGCTTGCCCAGCTCCTCGCCCAGGCGGACGATGAGGCGGTTATTCTCCCGCAGGGCCTCCACATCGGGCACGTCGCCGTGGCGCACCATGAACATATTGTTGCACACCGGCTGGATTTCCAGATAGTCGTAGAAGGAGGCGATGCGCTTGAGCTCATCCCAGTCCTTATGGTCGGCAATAGCTCTGTAAAGCTCTCCCGCTTCACAGGCAGAGCCGATAATCAGGCCCTCCCGGTGGGCAATCAGCTCCGTCTTGGGGATGATGGGCACCCGGCGGAAGTACTTCAAATTGGAGGCGGTGACAAGCTGATAGAGGTGCTTGAGGCCCAGCTTGTTCTTGGCCAGAATGATGATGTGCTTGGGGAAGCGGTGGGTCTTGCTGCCCTGGGGACGCAGGGCCAGCATCTTTTCGTTGATCTGCTGTAGATGGTCGATGCCCAGCTCGTCCCGCATGCGTTGGAAGAACGGGATGAGCATATAGCCCACCATGCCGGCGTCGTCGCTGGCCCGGTGGTGGTTGAAGGCAGGCAGGTCCAGGTGCTCCGCCACGATGTCCAGCTTGTATTTGCTCAGCTCCGGCAGCAGGTTCTGGGCCAGAATGAGGGAGTCCACATAGGTGGGGTGGAACTCAAGGCCCGCCTCGCGGCAGCCGGCACGGATGAAGCCGATGTCGAACTCTGCGTTGTGGGCCGCCAGGGGACGGCCGGCCACGAAGTCCAGGAAGCTGCGGAGAGCCTCGGCGGGCTGGGGGGCGTCGGCGAGCATGGCGTCGGTGATGCCAGTAAGGCCGATGATCTCCGGCGTCAGGCGGCGGCCGGGGTTGACAAAGGTCTGGAAGCGGTCGGTAATATCCCCGTTTTTCAGCACCACGGCGCCGATCTCGGTGATGGCCTCGGTGGTGACGTCCAGGCCGGTGGACTCAATGTCAAAGCAGACAATCTCGTCCTCAAAGGGCTGGTCCTGGGTGCCGTGGACCACGATCCTGTCGTCCAGATTGTTGACGAAATAGCCCTCGATGCCGTAAAGTATTTTTATTTTACCCTTGGCGGTATGCCAGGCATCCGGGAAGGATTGGCACACGCCGTGGTCGGTGATGGCGATGGCGGGATGGCCCCAGGAAATGGCCTGCTTGATGACGCTGGCGGTGTTGGTGAGGGCGTCCATATTGCTCATCTGGGTATGAAGGTGCAGCTCCACCCGCTTCTCCGGATAGTCGTCCATCCGGGCCTCGTGGGTGATTTTCATGATATTCTGGGGACGTAGCTGCACGTCCTTGCCGTCACGGCTCAACTCCAGGTAGCCCTGGACCCGTATCCACATACCCACGGAAAGGGCGCTGCCCAGGGCCTGGGCCTCCTTCTCCTGGGTATAGAGCCGGGCGGAGACGGAGCCGTGGTAGTCGGTCATGTCGAAGGTGAGGCACCACAGCCCGGGGCGGCGGGTCTCGTAGCTCTCCACGGCGAAGACCTTGCCCTCCACCACGATGCCGCCCACCTTCAGATTGTCGCCCTCCATGGGCACCGCCTTGCCCTTGATCTCCTTGCCCATGATGATGTCGCCGCCCTTGGCGGCCTTTTCCTGGGCGGCGGTGCGGAAGGTCAGGCGAAGCTGCTTAATCTGGTAGTGGTCCATCAACAGGTGGCGGATGGTGGACTGGGCGGCCTCGGGGATTTCCTCCCCGGCGGCAATCTCCAGCTCCATGGTGCGGCTCTCGGCGTCTATGACGCCGCCCATCACCCGGGCGTCGTGGAGCAGCAACCGCACCTCACGGGGCGGCACAAAGCTCTCAAAGAATGTAAAAAACGGTTTACTATCGCACATATCTCTTTCCGTCTTTCTGCGGTTTACAGCTTGTCAATCTCCTCCATGAGGGCGTCTACCAGCTTTTCCTGGGGTACTTTGTAAAGGATTTCGCCTTTACGGAATACCAGGCCCTCGCCGTCGCCGCCGGCGATACCCACATCGGCGCCCCGGGCCTCGCCGGGGCCGTTGACCACGCAGCCCATAACAGCTACGGTGATATTCTTGCGGCAGTTTTGCAGCCGCCGCTCTACCTCGTTGGCGATGGGAATCATGTCATACTTGGTGCGGCCGCAGGTGGGGCAGGCGATAAGGTTGGGCCCCATCTGGCGCACCCCGGCGGCAGACAGGATGCGCTTGGCGGCATAGACCTCCTCCACCGGGTCGGCGGTGAGGCTGACGCGGATGGTATCGCCAATGCCGCGGCACAGCAGGCCGCCGATGCCGATGGCGGACTTGATGATGCCCATGGTGGGGGTGCCGGCCTCAGTGACGCCCAGGTGGAGGGGATAGTCCGTCTGGGCGGCAAGCATGGTATAGGCCTCCATGTTCACCGCCACATTACTGCACTTGACGGAGATGCAGATATCGTCAAAGTCGGCATCGTTCAATAGCTGTACATGGTGCAGGGCGCTGTCCACCAGCGCCTGGGCGGTGACGCCGCCGTACTTGTGCAGCAGCTCCTTTTCCAAAGAGCCGCCGTTGACGCCGATGCGAATGGGGATGTGGCGGCTGCGGCACTCGTCCGCCACGGCCCGCACACGGTCCTGCCCGCCGATATTGCCGGGATTGATGCGGATCTTATCCACCCCCTGCCGGGCACATTCCAGGGCCAGGCGATAGTCGAAATGGATGTCGGCCACCAGGGGAATATGAATCTCCCGGCGGATGGCGCCGATGGACCGGGCGGCCTCCATGGTGGGCACCGCCACACGGATGATCTCGCAGCCCGCGTCCTCCAGGGCGTGGATCTGGGCCACAGTGGCGGCCACGTCCTCCGTCTTTGTATTGCACATGGACTGGATGGCCACCGGGGCGCCGCCGCCCACGGGCACACCGCCCACCATAATTTGCTTGCTCATATCATTTTACCTCTGAAACAGCTTCCACACGTCGCTGAACGTCACCAGCGCCATCAGCAAGAGCATCAGCGCCAGGCCGCCCAGGTGGATATAATTCTCGAACTTTTCCGGCACCTGGCGGCGGAAAAGGGCCATGGAAACGGCATTTATCACCAAAAACAGCACCTTGCCGCCGTCCAGCCCGGGGATGGGCAGCATGTTCATCACCGCCAGGTTGACTGCCAGCAGCGCGCCGATATAGACGATGTTTTCAATGGCCTCGGCGGTGGAGGCGGACTGCTTGCCCACCTCGGTCATGGTGTTGACGATGCCCACGGGGCCGCTCATATCCCGGACGCTGGCCTGGCCGGTGACCATCATTTTCAGCGACAGGCGCACCATGCGGGCAAAGTCGATGGCGTTATACCAGCTATAGGCCACCCGGGCGCCGAAATTGGCGGGCTCGGCGCCGAAATGGAGGCCGAAGCCGGTATAGGGGTTGCCGTTCTGATCCAGATACTCCCGGCGCTCCATGGGGTAGTCCCGGAGGGTGACGCGCTGGCCGTCACGGTCCAGCACAAGGTCGAAGGTGCCGTCGGTGTTCATACCCAGCAGCAGGCTGACGTCGCTGTACACGTAGACCCGCTCGCCGTCGATGGCCAGAATGCGATCGCCCACCTGGAGGCCCCCCGCCTGCTCAAGGGGGCAGCCGGGGGCAAACGCCACGATGCGGGAGGTATAGAACCCCTGGGCCCCGGCGTAGAGCAGCAGGATCATCAAAAATCCGGCAATGAAGTTGGTGGCGGAGCCCGCCACGAACACCAGCAGCTTGGCCCAGAAGCCCTTATGGTTCAACGCCCGGGGATCGTCAGAGCTCTCCTCCTCCCCCTCCATGGCGCAGTAGCCGCCGGCGGGGATGAGCCGCAGGGAGTACAGCGTCTCCCCTTTTTGCTTCTGCCAGATGGCGGGCCCCATGCCGATGGAATACTCATTGACCCGCACACCGCAGGCCTTGGCCGCCGTAAAGTGGCCCAACTCATGGATGGCCACCAGAAAGCCGAAAATCAAAATGGCGGCCAGAATATATACAATCGTCATAGTTTCCGTCCTTATTTAAGAATGGAGTACCGCTTGCCGGGCAAGACGGTCTGCTTCCAGTATATCCGCCAGGCTTGGCTGATATTTCACCGCCACGGCATCAAGGGCAGCTTCCACCCGGCGGTGGATGTCGTTGAAGCCGATCTCACCCCGAAGGAACTGCATCACCGCCTCCTCGTTGGCGCTGTTCATAATTGTGGTGGCGGTGCCGCCCTGGGCGGCGCACTGCCGGGCGATTTTCAGGCAGCGGAAGGCGTCCTCGTCCGGCTTGTGGAAGGTCAGGCTGCCGCATTGCAGCAAATCCAGCGGAGGCTCCGGCGTGGGGGCGCGGTGGGGATAGGTGAAGGCGTAGCGGATGGGCAGTTTCATGTCCGGCGTGCCCAGCTGGGCAATCATGGCCCCGTCCACGTATTCCACCAGGGAGTGGACGATGCTCTGGCGGTGAATCACTGCGTCCACCTGGGAAAGGGGCAGGCGGTAGAGCCGCATGGCCTCGATAATCTCCAGGCCTTTATTCATCAGTGTGGCGCTGTCGATGGTGATTTTGGCGCCCATGGACCAGTTGGGGTGCTTTAGAGCGTCCCCGGGGCCCATGGATTCCAGCTCCTCATAGGTTTTGCCGAAGAAGGGGCCGCCGCTGCAGGTGAGGATCAGACGGCGGATCTCCTTTTTGCTCCGGCAGCCCCGGAGGCTCTGGAAGATGGCGGAATGCTCGCTGTCCACGGGGATAATCTCCGCGCCGCAGCGGTCCGCCTCGTCCATCACCAGCTCGCCGGCGCATACCAACGTCTCCTTGTTGGCCAGGGCGATGCGCTTGCCCTTGGCGATGGCCGCCAGGGTGGGCTGCAAGCCCACGCTGCCCACCACCGCCGTCACCACCGTGTCGGCCTCGTCCAGGGAGGCGGCCTTCACCAGGCCCTCCATACCCCAGGCAATCTCCACGTCTACGTCGGACAGGCGCCGGCGCAGCACATCGGCGGCGTCCTGCCGATAAAGCACAGCAAGGCGCGGCTGAAACTGCCGCACCTGCTGCTCCATCAAATCCACGTTTTCATTGGCCGTCAGCGCGGCCACCTGCAGGCCCAATTCCTGCACCACCTGCAGCGTCTGCCGGCCGATGGAGCCGGTGGAGCCCAGCAGGGAGATGGTTTTCGTCATGATTTGCTCCTTAATAGAGAGGGATATACCGCAGCAACATCCAGATGGCGGGCGCGGCGAAAATCACGCTGTCAAACCGGTCCAGCACGCCGCCGTGGCCCGGCAGCAGGCGGCCGTAGTCCTTGATGCCATACTCCCGCTTGATGCAGGAGAACACCAGGTCGCCCAGCTGGCCCATAACAGCGCCCACCAGGCCCAGCAGGATGCACCACAGAATATGGAGCTGCACCTCCGTCACCAGGAAGAAGATGATACGGAACAGCACCATGCCCACCATGCCGCCGGCGATGCCGCCGAGAGCGCCCTCCCGGGTCTTGTTGGGGCTGACGTGGGGGGCCAGCTTGTGCTTGCCCAGGGCCATGCCGGTGAAGAGGGCCATGGTGTCGGAGGAAAAGGCGGCCACCAGGGGGATCAGCACCATGCCGGCGCCGTAGTCCAGCAGCCGCAGTCGCAGCAGACAGCCCAGAGCCAGGGGAATCGCCACGCCGGCCACCAAAATGACGCACACGTCAAAAAACCGCAGGGCGTCCTTCTTGCCGTGCTCCACCACCAGCGCCACAAACAGGAGCACCAAAAAGGCGGCGAACAGCCAGGGCATCAGCACCATGGCGGTGTCGCTATGGGTGGCCCAATAGGGCGAAAAGGTGACCAGCACGCCCAAAATGGCGGCGATGCCGAACCAGCGGGAGGCGATGGGCTTGGCGCAGGCGGCGGACAGCAGCTCATGGGCCGCCACCACACACAGTGCCGCCAGCAGCGCGGCGGTGGCCCAGTGGGGCAGCCAGCACAGAATGAACAGCAGGGCGGGGATGCCCACCACGGCCACAAGTATTCTCTGTAACATCGTTACTCTCCCCTTACTTCACGCCGCCGAACCGGCGGTCGCGGGATTGATAGGCGATGATGGCCTTATCCAATGCGGCCTCGTCGAAGTCGGGCCACAGCGTGTCGCAGAAGTAGAACTCGCTGTACGCCGCCTGCCACAGCAGGAAGTTGCTGATGCGCTGCTCGCCGCCGGGCCGGATCAGCAAATCCGGATCGGGGATGGCGGCGCTGTACAGGTGGCGCTGCAAATTCTCCTCGGTAAAGCTCTCCCCCGCCTCGGCAATGGCCCGGGCGGCGTGGAGAATCTCATCCCGTCCGCCGTAATTGAGGCAGATATTGGCCTGGTAGGGGCTGTCCAGCTCCCGGGAGATGGCCTCCGCCTTGTCAATCAGCGCCCGCAGCGGGGCAGGGATGGCGGAGAGGTCACCCAGGAAGCACAGCTTGATATTCTCCCGGGCCATGGAGTCGATGGCCTCGTGGAGATAGCGCTCCAGAAGGCCCATGATGGTGTCCACTTCCTCCTTGGGGCGGCGCCAGTTCTCCGTGGAGAAGGCATAGACCGTCAGATACGGCACGCCCAGGCGCTTGCAGTATTTGGCCACCTTGCGGAAGGTCTCCGCGCCTACCTTATGGCCGGCAGTGCGAGGAAGGCCGCGCTTCTTCGCCCAACGACCGTTGCCGTCCATAATGATAGCGATATGGCGGGGAAGGCGGCTCATGTCCACCTGCCCCGCCGTTTGATACAGTTGCTCGCGCTGCGCCATCAGACGCTCAGCAGCTCCTTTTCCTTGTTCTCCAGCAGCTTATCCAGCTCCTTGCAGCTGTCGTCGGTCAGCTTCTGCATGTCCTTTTCCACCATCTTCATCTCGTCCTCGGTGATCTCGGAGTTCTTCTGCTGCTTCTTGAAGGTGTCGATGGCGTCGCGGCGGATGTTGCGCACGGCCACCTTGCCGTTTTCGGCATACTTGTGAATCTGCTTGACCAGCTCCTTGCGGCGCTCCTCCGTCAGCTGGGGGAAGCCCAGGCGGATGCTCTTGCCGTCATTCTGGGGGTTAATGCCCAGATCGGACTCCTGGATGGCCTTCTCAATGCCCTTGAGGGCGCCGCCGTCCCAGGGGGTAATCACCAGGGTGCGGGGGTCGGGGGAGGCGATGGAGGCCAACTGGTTGATGGGGGTGGGGGTGCCGTAGTAGTCCACGCTGATGCGGTTGAGCACGGAGGCGTTGGCCCGGCCGGCGCGCACGGCAGCGAAGTCGCTGGCTACGGACTCGATGCTCTTCTTCATCTTCTCTTCAAATACTTTGTACTCGTCCTTCAACATAACTGACATCTCCTTTTATTCGGTGGTGTGTTTCTCTCAATGTTCGCCTACGATGGTGCCGATCTTCTCGCCCTGCAGCGCCCGGAGGATATTCTCCGGGTCCTTCAGCGCAAAGACCAGAACGGGAATATGATTGTCCATGGAAAGGCTGGTGGCGGTGGTGTCCATCACCTGGAGGTGACGGGCCAGTACGTCCTCATAGGTGATGCTGTCAAACTTGACGGCGGCGGCGTTCTTGGCGGGGTCGCTGTCGTAAACGCCGTCGATATTCTTGGCCAGCAGAATCACGTCGGCGCCGATCTCCGCCGCACGGAGGACAGCCGCCGTATCTGTGGAGAAGAAGGGGCTGCCGATGCCGCAGCCAAAGATGACCACGCGGCCCTTTTCCAGATGGCGAATGGCGCGGGCCCGGACGTAGGGCTCCGCCACGGCGCGGATCTCCAGAGCGGTCTGAACCCGGACGTCCACGCCCTTCTGTTCCAGCACGTCGGCCATGGCCATGCAGTTCATGGCGGTGGCCAGCATGCCCATATGGTCGGCACGGGTGCGCTCCATGTAGCCCTCGCCGTTCTTGACGCCGCGCCAGAAGTTGCCGCCGCCGATGACGATGCCCACCTGCACGCCCATGTTGACACATTCTTTAATGACGTCGGCCACACGGCCCATCACCTGGAAATCCAGGCCAAAGTGCTTGTCACCGGCCAGCGCCTCGCCGCTGATCTTCAAAAGTACACGCTTGTATTTCGGTTTGTCCATGGCAAAATTACCCCCTTGTTGTCTACCCTATTCTACAATAATTCTCCCCCTTTGTATAGCCCAAAATCACAAAATCCCAGAATTTATTTTGCCGTGGGACACCATCTGTGGTATACTGCCGGTGAGAAAGGAGGCGGCGCGGATGGAGGTTTTATATGCCGACAGCCGGGTGATTGCCGTGGTGAAGCCGGTGGGCGTGCTGTCCGACCAGGTGCCGGCGCTGCTGCGGCAGCAGATGGGCACGGACTGCTTTCGCACCGTGCACCGGCTGGACGGCCAGGTGGGCGGCGTGATGGTACTGGGGCGCAGCGCAAAGGCCGCCTCGCTGCTGGGAGAGCAGATACAAAACAGGGCCGTGGAAAAGGAATACCTGGCCGTAGTGGAGGGCGAGCCCCCCGCCGAGGGACGGCTCACCGACCTGCTGGGCCGGGACAGCGTGCGGCGCGTCACCTACGTCTCCCCCACCCCCGGCAAGGATGTGCGGGAGGCGGCGCTGGCGTACAGAGTTTTAGGGCGGTGTAATGGGTTTTCCCTTGTCAGCATCCGGTTGGAAACCGGGCGCACCCATCAGATTCGCGTGCAGTTCGCCTCCCGGGGCTGGCCGGTGTGGGGCGACGGAAAATACGGTGCGGCAAGGGACGACGGCTCCATCGCCCTGTGGTGCCGCCGCATGGCCTTCACCCACCCGCAAAGCGGGGAGCGGATGGCGGTATCCGCCCTGCCCCAGGGCGCGCCGTGGGGCCTGTTTGAAGACATTTTGGCGGCTTTGAAGAGGAAATAGAACAGCAGCACCCGGCAGCGTTGGCTGCCGGGTGTGTTATTATTGGCGGATAAACCGTTGGTCCGGGTCGTCACCGTCCGTTTCCCGGGAAATGAACCGCTCCACCTGCATGTGGAGGTCGTATTTCTCCCGCAGAGCGGCGATTTGCCCCATGATGGGTGAGGCGTGGTGGGCGTCCAGAGCCGCCTGGTCCCGCCAGCGGTCGATGAGCAGCACCGTGTCGGGCCGGGCGGCGGGATAGTAGTAGTCATAGCCCAGATTGCCCTCCCGGCTGCGGATGGCGTTTGCCAGGCTGGAGGACTCCATTTCCTCCGCGAAGCGGCGGGCATTGTCACCGTCACCGGTATAAAAAAGGTGAATGACAATCATTTTTGTTCCTCCTGGCGGCTGAAGCGCCACAGCATGAAAAACACGGCGAACACGTACACCACGGACAGCAGAATATTGGGCACCATCAGCCCACGCAGCACCACCATCAGCGCCACGAACACCGCCGTCATGGCGAGGATGGGCGCCAGGAAGCGGGCGGTTATCTCCAGGTGGGGCTTGGCGAAGGTCTGGAGGGCGAAGAGGCACAGGAAATACAGCAGGAACGCCGCCAGCAGAAACAGGGTTTTGGGCAGCAGCGCCACCGCCTCATCCCGCATGAATTCCAGGGCAGTGGTCATCAGATTCAGGCCGAAAATCAGGAAAATATGGATTAACATATAGTTAATACCGGTGGTGCGCCGCTCCCGGTCGATGATTTTGTCATAGAGCAGCTCGTAGCAGCAGAACAGGCCCACCACGATGAGAAAGCTCATGCCGGAGAAGTAGACACTGCGCCAGGTGAAATCCCCCTCGAAATAGGAGGCGATGGCGATAATCATCTCGCCGAAAGTGAACACCACGTACAGCATGGCCCGCTCGGAGAGATGGGCGAAGTCGATGAGCTCCGCCCGGCTCTCGTCCGCCAGGAGGCGGGTCAGCACCATGCCGAACACGATAGGCACGGCGGACAGGGCCAGGCCGGTGCGGTGATACACCGGGATCACCAGCAGTACCAGCAGCGCCTCGCCGAAGAGGACGATCATCATATTGCGGATGGAGCGAACCTCGTGGGCCAGCCCTCGGTGATGCCGCAGCTCAATGGCATACTGCGCGCCGATATTCACCAGAATCAGCGCCCACGCCACGTGGTACTGGGTGTGGAAGGTCTCCCAGTGGAGCCGGGTGCCCTCGCCGATATAGTACAGGAGGTACATATTCAGCACCAGGGCGATATGGTCCCGAAGGCCGTTGCGGCCGTGCATATTGATGTAAAACGTGGAGAAATTCCAAATCTGGATGATGGCCAGACTGCACAGGATGTAGGCCAAAAAGGTGGTGGTGCTGACAAAGCCCCCCTCCACATGGTGGAGCAGGGAGTTGTTGCGGCCGATGATATAGACGAAAATCAGGTCATATATCAGCTCTAAATACTCTACTTTTTTCTCTTCTTTTTCCATGGTGCGTTACCTATTCTGAATAAGTATCCTGAATGCTGTTGTCTAACGCCCCCTCATCCGTCGGCTGCGCCGACACCTTCCCCCCAAGGGGAAGGCTAACCACCTGGATGTGGGGGTTCTCCGCTGCCGCGTCCTGAAACACACGCCAAAAGCCTGCGGCGAAGCCGCTCTCCGGCCAGTTTTCAAGGCAGAGGGTCACATCCTCGCCCCGGGAGGTGAGGCAGTCGTAGAGGGCATCCAGATTCCGCCCGTACCAGGCGGGGAAACGGAGCTGGTTGCAGAGATAATTGTGGAGTTGACTGGCGTTGCCGAATTGGTCGCCCCGCAGTGTCAGCGTCATGGCGATACCTCCCCGTACAGCAGCGTAAAGCTGGCGTAGTGGTCCTCAGTGTAGTAAATCAGACCGTCGCTGGAATAAATGATGCGCTTGGCGCCACGGGAGGCGGCGCCCAACGTGTCGATGTCGCACTCGTAATAGGTGCGGCCCGCCGCCTCCGGCAAAAGCCCTTCATAGTTGCCAAAACGGTCGCCGCCGATGCAGCAGCCGGGGGCGTAGACCTCCACGGAGCCGCCGCTCCAGCCCAGGTCCCGGGCCTGGCGCTTGGTAATGTAGTTATGGGGCAGGGCGCCGTAGAGATGGAGATACAGCGCCACGTCGTCCCGGCTGTCGTAGACGCCGTTTTCGTCCAGCTGGGGCGTATCCTCGATTGGCGCTTCCGTCGCCGTGTCCTCCGCCGTGTCCACCAGGGGCAGATCGGCGATGGGAGTATCCTCCGCCACCGGGGCAGGTGTGGTGCCGCAGGCCGCCAGGGACAGCAGCAACAGCGCCGACAGCAGCAGGGCAAGGAATTTACGCATAAGCATCCCTCATTTCAAAGAGACATTTTACCACAAATTGCCGCCGCAGGCAATAAAGAAAGCGGGCCGAAATGAAGCCCGCTTTTTTATAAGAATCAATCCTCGCACAGGGCCAGGAATTCGTCCTCCGTCAGCACGGGGATGCCCAGTTCACGGGCCTTTTGCAGCTTGCTGCCGGCGGCCTCCCCTGCCACCACGTAGGTGGTCTTTTTGGACACGGAGCCGCTGGCCTTGCCGCCCCGCTTGGTCACCATGTCCTGGGCCTGGTCCCGGGTAAAGCGGGTCAGCGCCCCGGTCATGACAAAGGTCATGCCGGCGAAACGGCTGTCAAGCTTTTCCTCTTTACAGGTCATATTCACCCCGGCCCGCCGCAGACGGGCCACCAAATCCTGGGACTGGGGGCTTTGGAGCCACTGGCGGATATACCGGGCCGTGATGCCACCGATGTCGTCGATGGCGGTCAAGTCCTCCTCCGAGGCGGCGGCAAAGGCGTCGAAGGTGCCGAAATGGGAGGCCAGCACCTTGGCGGCCTTGTCCCCCACCTGGCGGATGCCCAGGGCGTTGATAAGCCGCCACAGGTCGTTATCCCGGGACTTGGCAATGGCATTCACGGCGTTTTCCGCCGATTTTTGCCCCATTCTGTCTAAATCCTTCAGGTCGTCCACCGTCAGATCGTACAGATCCGCCGCTGTTTTCACCAGGTGGTTGTCCACTAAAAGCTGCATGACCGCCGGGCCCAGACCGTCTATGTCCATGGCGTTGCGGCTGGCAAAATGGGTGAGATTCCGCAGCAGCTGGGCGGGGCACTCCGCCCCGGTGCAGCGGATGGCGGCGCCGTCCTCATCACGGCTCACCGGCGCGCCGCACACCGGGCAGGTGTCTGGCAGGAAGTAGGGCTCCAAATCTGTAAGGCGTTTTTCCTTTACAACACCCAGCACTTCCGGGATGATCTCTCCCGCCTTCTGCACCACCACCGTATCACCAATGCGGATATCCTTTTGGGTGATGAAGTCCTGGTTGTGGAGGGTGGCGTAGGTGACGGTGGTGCCCGCCAGGCGCACGGGGGCCAGCACCGCCTTGGGCGTCAGCACGCCGGTGCGGCCCACCTGCACCACAATATCCTTCAAAAGAGTTTCCTTTTTCTCGGGAGGGTATTTATAGGCCACCGCCCAGCGGGGACATTTGGCGGTGCTGCCCAGGATGGTACGGTCAGCCAGGTCGTTGAGCTTTACCACGGCGCCGTCGATGTCGAAGGGGAACGCCATCCGCTCCTCCCCCAGCCGGGCAATCTCCGCCAGGATGGCGGCATCATCGTCCAAAACGGCATGAGGGATGACGGGGAAGCCCTGGGAGGCCAGGTAGTCAATGGTCTCGCCGTGGGTGGTAAAGGTCTTTCCCTCCGCCAGCTGCAAATTAAATACGGCGATGTCCAGCCGCCGCTTGGCGGCAATGCGGGAATCTTTTTGCCGCAGGGAGCCGGCGGCGGCGTTGCGGGGGTTGGCCATTAAGGGCTTGCCCTCGATCTCCAGGGCGGCGTTGATCTCCTCGAACACCGTGCGGGCCATGTAGACCTCGCCCCGGACGATGAGGCGGGGCAGCTTGTCCGGCAGCGTCTTGGGCAGGGCGGCGATGGTGCGGATATTCTCCGTCACGTCCTCCCCCACCCGGCCGTCGCCTCGGGTGGCGCCGCGGTAGAAGACGCCGTCGCGGTACTCCACCGCCACGCTGAGACCGTCCACCTTGGGTTCCACGCTGTAGCGGGCGCCGGGCAGCTCCCCGGCCACACGGTCCAAAAAGTCCCGCACTTCACCCTCGTTGAACACGTCCTCCAGGCTCTCCAGGGGCACGGGATGGGCCACCTCGGCAAAGTCGTTCAGCAGCCTGTCACCCACCCGCTGGGTAGGGGAATCGGGGGTGACGGCCTCGGGATGGGCCGCCTCCAAGTCCTGTAAACGGCGGTACAGGCGGTCATATTCATAGTCCGGCATGGTGGGCGCGTCCAGGGTGTAGTACAGTCGGGCGGCCTCGTTGAGCTGCTGCCGAAGCTGCTGAATCTCCATAATCTCGTCCATAATGCTACCTCTTATCCGATGTTCATAATATATTCTTCGGCGTACTCGTCGGTGGTCTCCCGCTGGCCCTGGAAGTAGGTATAGCTCTCCGGCACGCCGCCCACAATCACCGTTTCCGCCACGGTGATCTCGTTGCTGACCTTGGTATAGGTACTGAAGCCCGGCAGGAGGATGCTCATATAGGCGTCCACCTGCAACACGATGCGGTGGCGGGTCTGGTTGATGCCGGCGGCGGTAAAGGCGTCGCGGAAGGCGGCGGTGGTGGTGCCCACGGTCTGCATCCTCACTTTCAGCGACGGCCCCCGGCCCGCCAGCAGCGCAGAGCCGGTGAGGGTGCCCAGAGGAATGGAGAGCTCGCTGGTGGACACCTCGGACAGGCGCACCAGAACGTCGTCGGCAATCTTATTTTGCAGGCGGTTGACCTCCGCCATATTGCTGCGCAGGGCGGTGATGCGGCCGTCGAAGTCCTTTTCAAAGGACACCAGATGATCATAATCGATGTCCCCGGTGGCGATGGCCTCGTTCACCGCCGCCACCACGATGCGATTCACCGTATTGGACACCCGGGCCGTGGCCAGACGGGTGAGAATAGGCTTCATTTGCACCAGGGCCACAGCGGTCAATACCGTCAACGCAAGCAGCGAAGCCGCCAGCCAGAAAATCCGGCGCTGCCGGGGGCTGACGCCCACCGTGCGGAAATAGCCCATGCCCATCCCCCCTTACGGGAGGGTATGCGGCCACGGCTTATCCCTATTCCGCCCAGCTGTTGACGATTTCCTTATACGTCCTGCCCCGCACCATGAAGTTGGGGAACTGGTCGAAGGCGGCGCAGGCGGGGGAAAGGGTCACCACGTCGCCACGCTCGGCGGCGTCGCGGGCAGTCTCCACCGCCTTTTGGAAGGGGGATGTCTCCACAATGGCGGGGTGACCGGGAGCGTAGCCGGGGGCGTTTTCCACCGCGGCGCGAATCTTGTCCGCCGTGGCGCCGCACAGCACCAGCGTCTTTACGTGTTCTACGATTTCCGGGCCGAGAACGTCGAAGGGAATGTGCTTATCGTAACCGCCGGCAATGAGAATGACCTTTTCCTTGAACGAGCGGAGACCGGCGATGCACCGGCTGGGGCTGGAGGCGATGGAGTCGTTATAAAAGCGAACGCCATGCCAGGTGCGCACCAGCTCGATGCGGTGCTCCACACCGCCGAAGGTACGGGCGAAACGGGCGATGATCTCATCGTCCACCAGGCCGTCCACGGCGGCGATGGCCGCCATGTAGTTCTCCACGTTGTGGACGCCGGGAATCTTAATGTCAGAGGCGGCCATAATGCGGTGCTCGGTGCCGCTGCGGCGCACCATAATGTCATCGCCCCGGAGGAACACGCCGTCCTCCACCTGGGACTGGCGGCTGAAATACCGGGCCCGGCCCACGGCGCGGGTGGCCTGCTCCCGGGTAATGTCGTTATCCAGGTTGAAAATGGCCACGTCGCCCTTGCTCTGGTGGCGGAAGATGTTCTCCTTGGCGGAGACGTACTCTTCCATACCGTGGTGCATATCCAGGTGGTTGGGGGCCAGGTTGGTGACCACGGCGATGTGGGGGCTTTGGGTCATGGTCATGAGCTGGAAGCTGCTGAGCTCCAGCACGGCGTAGTCCGTGGGCAGCATGGCGTCCGCCTCGCACAGCAGCGGGTGGCCGATGTTGCCGCCCACGTGGACGCGATAGCCCGCCGCCTTCAAAAGCTCGGCGATGATGGTGGTGGTAGTGGTCTTGCCGTCAGAGCCGGTGACGGCGATGATGGGACAGGGGCAGACCTTAAAGAAAACCTCCATCTCCGAGGTCAGCTCGCTGCCCTGCGCCACCGCCTTGCGGATGGGCGCCACATCGGGCCGCAGACCCGGCGTGCGGAAGATGACGTCCTCGTGGATGCCCTCCAAATAATCCTCTCCAAGCCGCAGGCGGCAGCCCTTGCGCGCTAATTCCTCCGTCAGGTCGCCCAGCTGCTCCCGGCTGCGCTTGTCGCAGGCGGTAACGGAAATGCCATTGTCCAGCAGCAGGTGCAGCAGCGGCGTATTGCTGACGCCGATGCCCACCACCGCCACGGTGCGGCCCTGTAAAGATGCCACGTATTCATGTAAGGTCATAAAAGACGCTCCTTATTCTCCATACTCTAACCAAGTATTATATCCCATCGGCGGAAAATATGCAACGGTGAGGTGGGGTGGGAAAAGCCCTGCACCGGTTGGGTGCAGGGCTTAGGTGTTACAATGTGATTTCCGTGACGTCGCCCACGGTGACGGGGCCGCCGATGGAGGCGTCGATCCACATGCCGCCGTCCCGGACCACCGTGGCCTCCACGGTGCCCTTGGGCTGGCGGAGGCGATAAGTGAACTTGCCGTCCCCCTCCCCGCGGGAGGCGGCGAAGGCTGCCGCCATGGCGCCGCTGCCGCAGCTGCCCTCAAAGACCAGGGTATCGGTGTCCACCACCTTCACGAGCGGTGTTAAGGTATCTTCCTTTACAAAGCAGACGCCATAGGCATCCAGCGCACGGTAGGATTGGAAAATCGGCTCGGCGGCGGCGAAAAATGCCCGGCTGGGCGCCACGTCCTGCACCACCAGATGGGCGATGCCCTCCAAGTCCACCAGCGTGGCGGGAATGTCCCCCACCGTCACATCTTTGATCTTCCGGGGCAGGGGCATGGCGGCGCTGGCGGTGCCCACGTAGGTGTCCGCCACCACCTGCACCAGGCTGCGACAGCCGCTGACCCGGAGCAGCAGCTCCTGCCGCCCTATCAGCAGGCTCTGCCGGGCCAGCAGCATGCCGTAGGCACGGGTGGCGTTGCCGCAGAACTCGCCGCCCATCATCTCCAATACGCCATGGATTCCCGGTGGGCCGCGGTGGACAAAGCCCACCTGCTCCACGCCCCAGTCCGGCAAGGCCATCAGTTTTGCCGCCAGGGCGGGGCGCGCTTCCTTCGGCACGTCGGACAGCACCAGGGCGGTGATATTGCCCGCCGGGTCGGCCCGGACCACTTGAACCGTTTTCATCGCTGGTAATTCCTCAAAAACTGGCGGGTGCGCTCCTCCTTGGGGTCGTCCATCACCTGACGGGCGGGGCCCTCCTCCACGATGACGCCGCCGCTCATGAAGATGACCCGGTCCGCCACCTCCCGGGCGAAGGCCATCTCATGGGTGACGATGACCATGGTCATGTGCTCGTCGGCCAGGGCGCGGATGACCTTCAAAATCTCGCCGGTCAGCTCCGGGTCCAGGGCGGAGGTGGGCTCGTCGAAGAAGAGAATCTCCGGGTCCATAGCCAGGGCGCGGGCGATGGCCACCCGCTGCTGCTGGCCGCCGGACAGCTCGCAGGGATAGGCGCTGCCCCGGTCGCCCAGGCCCATTTTGTCCAGCAGCGCCTGGGCCCGGCGCTCCGCCTCCTCCCTACTGCGGCCCAGCACGTGGATCTGGGCATCGGTGAGATTTTTCAGCACCGAATAGTGGGGAAACAGGTTAAAATTCTGGAAAACCAGGCCGAATTTGCCCCGGACCTGCTTCAAGGTGGCCTTGTCGGCATAGACGGCGCGGCCGCTGTCGTCATTCCTGGCCGCGTAGATACCGTCGTAGCACAGCTCTCCGGCGTCCATGTCGGTCAATAAAGTGGCGCAGCGCAGGAGAGTGGATTTCCCGGAGCCGGAGGGGCCGATGATGGCCACCACCTCCCCCTTTTCCACGCTGAGACTGATGTCCTTCAGCACGTGTAGCGTGGCATCGGCAAAGCTCTTTTTCACGTGGGTCAGTTCCATGATTTTCATGCCGGCGCCTCCTTATTGATAGTAGTTCAGCCGTTTCTCGATCCTGCCCATGGCGAAGTCCACCACGCCGTTGAACACGTAGTAGAACACGCCCGCCACCAGGAAGGGGGTGAAGCTGGTCTGGGAGTTGGCGATCTGCTTGCCGATGGTGAACATCTCCTGGTAAGACACAGTGAAGGCCATGGAGGTGTCCTTCACCAGGGTCACCACCTCGTTGGTGATGCTGGGCAGGATGCGCTTGACGACCTGGGGCAGGATGATGCGGACAAAGGTCTGGAGCTTGGTGTAGCCCAGCACCTCCGCCGCCTCGTACTGGCCCACGGGGATGGACTCGATGCCGCCCCGGTAGATCTCGGCGAAGTAGGCGGCGTAGTTGATGGCAAAGGCCACCACCACGGGAATCAGCTTATTCCGGGCCACCCCTGCGCCGAAGAGATAATAGGGGCCGTAGGTGACGGCCAGCAATTGCAGCATCAGGGGCGTACCCCGGAGAATGGAAATCACAAACCGGGTCACACCGGAGATGAGGCGGTTTTTGCTCATGCGCAGCAGCGCCACCACCATGCCCAGGGGCAGGGAGAACAGCAGCGTCAGAAAGAAGATGGCGCAGGTCTTGCCCAGGCCCTCGGCCAGCTTCACAGTCATGGTCAGCAGTGTCATGTACGTTCCTCACAAAGCAGGACAGCGCCTTCCGGGCAGCGCCGTGGCGTCACCCGGAAGGTGTTGTCGGTATTCAGATGGGGCGTTCCCTTACTTGTTGAGGAACACCAGGTTGTCGGGGCTGATGTCGGGATATTTGGCGGCGATTTCGGCGTAGGTGCCGTTGCTCACCAGCTCCGCCACGGCGCCCTCGATGGCGTCGCACAGGGCCTGGTCGCCGCTGCGGAAGGCGATGCCGTACTGCTCGGCGCCCAGGGCCTCGTTGATGACGGTGAAGCCGGGATTCTCCGCGGCATAGGCGGCCGCCACAGGCAGGTCTACAAACACGGCGTCCACGCTGCCGCCGCCCAGCTCGGTGAAGCAGCTTAAAAAGCTGTTGCAGATCATCAAATCGTCAAAGGAGGCGGCCAGATCCGCCAGGTCATCGGCCAGCATGGCCTCGCCGGAGGTACCCAGCATGACGGCCACCCGCTTGCCCGCCAGGTCGGCGGAGGAGGTGATGTCGCTGCCCTCCTTCACCAGCAGCACCTGGGTGTTATCGTAGTAGGGCTGGGAGATGACGTAGCCCGCTTCCTTCATGCTGTCCAGAATGGTCATGCCGGACCACACGCAGTCGCACTCACCGGCGTCCAGCTGAATCAGCTTCTCGTCCCAGTTGACGGCAAACACCTGGAAGTCCCAGCCCAGCAATTCACAGGCGGCGGCGCAGACCTCTACGTCAAAGCCGGTGTACTGCCCGTTGTCCCCCAGGTAGCTGAAGGGGGGATACTCCGGGTCAACGCCCATGGTGAAGGTCACCTTGTCACGATCCGCAGAGGCGGCATTATTGGTGCTGCCGCAAGCCGCCAGGCAGCATACCATGGCCAGGGCCAGCACAAAGGCGAATACTCTTTTCATTATTGTAATCCTCCATGTTATTTCATTGGATGGTGCGCTTCGATTTATTACGCTATTACTTTAACACTTTATCACGCTAATGTAAAGATGTGAATATGATGATTCAAGGCAAAATATAGGGCGTGAAATTGTGGAAGATAGACAAAAGGGAGCGACGGGCCTATGGCAATAAAAGTGGTGGCACAGCTCCCTTGGAAAGCGGGGCGGCAGATCTCCTAATTACTCTTTGTGTTGTTAATAGGCCTCCACCCGACCCATTGGTGAATGTGCACAAATGCTTTCAAACCACGGGCAAGAAGAAAGAGCGGGTCCAATTATGAACCTGCTGGATAAATCGAAATTTGCCGATTATATCCCGACAAAAGATTTGATTTCCTTCTCCAGCAGGCGGAACACGTTTGCGACCAGAAATCCATCAGCAATCGCATGATTCAGACGAACGGTCACAGGCATGACAAGCCTGCCGTTTTCTTCTCTGTATTTTCCCCAGTTGATGATTGGCGCAAAATACAGGTTCCCATCGGGCAGCTCAAGATGCAGTGAATCATAGGAAAGCCAAGAAATATAAGACGCATCAAACCAGTTGGGATGGTTCACCATGTCCAGACCGTATTCTCTTGTCTTCTTTGCATCTTCGACATCCCGCAATGCAGCATCGTAGAACTTTTCATAGTCTTCATCGTATTCCGTATATACAGGAGTACAGGTTTCCGTATCTTCATGAAAAACATACTGTGTAGGATTGATCACGTCGTAGCAGATCAACTCATCTGTCTGCCGAAGGTACCCCATTCTGTAGTCTTCGCGTGAATTCATGACCTTTGAAAGGATATACAGGAAATTGATGTAAAACTTCGTCCCTGTGTTCTTGGAGTGTGTGACGAGCTCTGTTACGTCTATTCTCGACGTTATCGAGGTCGAGCACTTGCAGTCTTCTGTAAAGTGACGAAATACGCCTTTCCGATAGTAGGTCTCGCTGTCAATTACTTTATAGTTCATATACGTCATCCTCACAAATTCCGATTTATCCTGTGCCTCAAAAATATACCATATGTCTGAGCATTTGCAATACTTGTTGAAAGAGACGCATGTACATCTCTACAACACAAAAGGTAATTAGGACCGGCAGATTTACGGCGAAAACGCGGCGGCGCAATCCCGACGGCAAGAGGAAAAGGCAGCGCCGGCGGTTTACGCAGGCGCTGCCGTATCTTGTGCGAGATGGTCTATAAGCCGGGTTCTGTCTTGACAGCCATCTATCTAGGCGCATCGTTGCCGGTGCGCTCCAGCCACCTCGGGGACGGCCGGGCCAGCCTCCTGTCCCCATAGCGGTGTTGCTCCGGATAGAGTTTACAGCATCGGACTGTCTCCAGCCGACGGGTGAGCTCTTACCTCGCCTTTCCACCCTTACCCCGCCTTGCGGCAGGGCGGTATCTCTCTGTTGCACTTTTCCTGAAGTCGCCTTCGGCGGGCGTTACCCGTTATCCTTGCCCTGTGGAGCCCGGACTTTCCTCATGGGCCAGCTTTCGCTTGACCCCCGCGGCTGTCCGACCAACTCGCGCCACACATTATAAATAAAAAGGCGTTCCTTGTCAACGCGGGATTTTTCTTCCGCCCATTCCCGCCCCGGATAGCACGATTTGCAAATAGAATGGCATTTCCTGCGATTGATTTGCAAATCATTCCCGGATATACTGGGGCATGTGGGCCGGAGACGGCTCATACCATAGATGTTGTATTCCATTTTGTAGGAGGAAGAGATATGAACAAGCAAGACGTGGTAAAGAATTACCGCTTCCTGGCCATTATGCTGCTGGCCATGATCCTGGGCTGCGTGGTGGGCTTTGTGGCCCCGGCGTTTGCCGGCAGCATCGCATTCCTGGGCAAGATCTTTATCAACATGATGTTCTGCGTGGTGGTGCCGCTGGTGTTTGCCTCCATCGCCGGGTCCGTGGCCAACATGGGCTCCCGCAAGCGGGCCGGTAAAATCTTAGGCACCACCGTGGCTACCTTCGTGGTCACCGGCGCCATTGCCGCCCTCATCATGTTCGTGCTGATGAAGGTATTTCCCCCGGTGCTGACCGCGTGGGAGACGGTGCCCAGCGAGGAGATGGGTGACTACGCCTCCATCCCCGACATGATCGTCAACTTCTTCACTGTCAGCGACTTCACCGGCCTTTTGAGCCGCCGGGCCATGCTGCCCCTCATCGTGTTCTCCCTGCTGTTCGGCTTCGCCGTGAATCTCAACGGCGGCGCGGAGACCCTCGTCGCCAAATGGCTCACCGACTTGACCAACGTGATGCTGAAGTTCGTGAAGATCATCACCTACTACGCCCCCGTGGCCTTCTTCGCCATCTTCGCTGACCTGGTGGCCTCCTACGGCTCCCAGATCACCGCTGCCTACGGCCGGGCCATGCTGGTGTACTATCCCCTGTGCCTGCTGTACGTGTTCACCGCCTTCCCCCTGTTCGCCCGTTTCGGCGGCGGCAAGGGCGCAGTGAAGACCATGTTCCGCCATATCGTGAAGCCCGCCGTGGTGTCCCTGGGCACCTGCTCGTCTGTGGCCACCATCCCCACCAACCTGGAGGAGGCGGAGGCCACCGGCGTCAGCAAGGACGTGGCCGACATGGTGATCCCCCTGGGCGCCACCATGCACATGGACGGCTCCTGCTTCTCCTGCGTGCTGAAAATCGCCTTCGTGTGGGGCGTGTTCGGCCAGACGCTGACCTGGGATAAGCTGATTCCCATTATCCTGGTGGCGGTGCTGTCCAGCGTGGGCATGTCCGGCGTGCCCGGCGGCGGCTACATCGGCGAGTATATCATCTGCTCCATCTTCTTCCCCAACCAGATGGAACTGGCCTTCCCCATCCTGGTGATGATCGGCAACCTGGTGGATCCTCCCGCTACCATGATCAACGCCTCCGGCGACTACGTGGTGAGCTACATCGTGTCCCGGTTCGTGGACGGCAAGGACTGGCTGCAAAAGAAGCTGGCCGCCGACAAGACTGCGGCATAACCCCATTTTATAAACGCAAAAGCAGCGGGCTTTCGCCCGCTGCTTTCATTTTGCAATAAGGTAATTACCGGCCCACAAAGCCCACCTTGCGGTAGACCTTGGACAGGGTCTTGTTGGCAAGGTACGAGGCCCGCTCCGCGCCGGTGCGGTACACGCTCTCCAGGTACGCCTTGTCGGCCATGATGCGCTCCGACTCCTCCCGGATGGGGCGCAGCAGCTCCACCACCGCCTCGCCCACGGCGGGCTTGAACACGCCATAGCCCTGACCGGCGAAATCCTGCTCCGCCTGGTCCATGGTCTTGCCGGTGGCGGCGCAGTAGATGGTCAACAGATTGGAGATGCCGGGCTTGTTCTCCTTGTCGAACTTCACCGCCGTGTCACAGTCGGTGACGGCGCGCTTGAACTTCTTCATGATGACCTCCGGGGCGTCCATCAGATTGACGCAGCCGTCGGGCAGGGATTTGCTCATCTTGGTGGAGGGGTCGTCCAGGCTCATGACCCGGGCGCCCATCTTGGGGATGAATGCCTCGGGCAGGGTAAAAGTGTCACTGTACACGCCGTTGAACCGCTGGGCGATGTCCCGGGTCAGCTCCACGTGCTGGCGCTGGTCCTCCCCCACCGGCACCAGGTCGGCCTGGTAAAGCAGGATGTCAGCGGCCATCAGCACCGGGTAGGTGAACAGGCCGGCGGTGATGTTGTCGGCGTGCTGCTGGGACTTCATCTTAAACTGGGTCATGCGGCTCAGCTCGCCGAACTGGGTGTAGCAGCCCAGCACCCACGCCAGCTCCGCGTGCTGGGGCACATGGGACTGGATGAACATGATGTTCTTCTCCGGGTCCAGGCCGCAGGCGATATACTGGGCCAGCTGGTTGACGCTGCGGCGGCGCAGCAGGGCCGGGTCCTGGCGCACGGTGATGGCGTGCATATCCACGATGCAGTACAGGCAGTCGTACTCCTCCTGCAGGGCCACCCAATTCTTGATGGCGCCCATATAGGAACCCAGCGTCAGCTCGCCGGAGGGCTGAATGCCGCTGAATATTCTCTTTTTTCTCTCATCCATAGTGAAGGCCTCACTTTCTCCCGCCGGGCGAAACCGCCCAAAACGGCATTTTGGCTATTCTACCATGTTTTACGCCCGATGACAAGGATAATCATTGACTTTTCGCCCCACATCACTATAATTATACTGTTATTTTATTGCATTTTCTCAGCAATACAGGAGGAACTACCATGGCTATGGATATGACGTATTTCAACGAGATGGAGGCCAAGATCCCCCACGGCAAGGTGCGCACCCGCTTTGCCCCCTCCCCCACCGGCTATATGCACGTGGGCAACCTGCGCACGGCGCTGTACACCTGGCTCATCGCCCGGGCCAACCAGGGCACCTTCATCCTCCGCATTGAGGACACCGACCAGGGCCGCCTGGTGGAGGGCGCCACGGACGTGATTTACCGCACTATGGCCGAGTGCGGCCTGAACCACGACGAGGGCCCCGACGTGGGCGGCCCCGTGGCCCCCTACATCCAGTCCCAGCGCCGGGACACCTACGGCAAGTACGCCCGGCTGCTGGTGGAAAAGGGCGCTGCCTACTACTGCTTCTGCGAGAAGGCCGAGTCGGAGGAGGACAGCGGCGAGTTTGACCGGGCCGACGACCCCTGCCGCAGCCTGTCTCCCGAGGAGGCCCAGCGCCGGGTGGATGCCGGCGAGCCCTACGTCATCCGCCAGCGCATCCCCCACGAGGGTACCACCACCTTCCACGACGCCATTTTCGGCGACATTACCGTGGAGAATAAGACCCTGGACGACCAGGTGCTGCTGAAGCGGGACGGCCTGCCCACCTACAACTTCGCCAACGTGATCGACGACCACCTGATGGGCATTACCCACGTGGTGCGGGGCAGCGAATATCTGTCCTCCGCCCCCAAGTACAACCTGCTCTATGAGTCCTTCGGCTGGGAGATTCCCACCTACGTCCACTGCTCCCCTGTGATGCGGGACGCCCAAAACAAGATGAGCAAGCGCCACGGCGACCCCAGCTACGAGGATTTGAAGGAGCGGGGTTATCTCACCGAGGCTATCTTGAACTACGTGGCCCTGCTGGGCTGGAGCCCCCGGGGTGAGTACGCCGAGGAGGAGATCTTCTCCCTGGAAAAGCTGGCGGAGATTTTTGACATGACGGGCATCTCCAAGTCCCCCGCCATCTTCGACATCGCCAAGCTGGACCACTTCAACGCCGTCTATCTCCGCTCCATGACCCCCGAGGCCTTCGCCAAGGTGGCCGAGCCCTACATCCGCCAGAGCGTCAAGGGCGACTTTGACATGGCCGCCATTGCCGGGCTGCTCCAGGCCCGATGCGAAAAGCTCACCGACATCCCTGAAAAGGTGGACTTCTTCGACGCCCTGCCGGAGTATGACGTGGCATTCTTCACCAACAAGAAGTCCAAGACCGACAGCGCCGTGTGCACCGCCATGCTGAAAGCCGCCATCCCCGCCCTGGAGGCCCTGACGCCCTGGAGCCAGGAGGCCATTCACGACGCGCTGGTGGGCCTGGCGGAGTCCCTGGGCGTGAAGAACGCCACGCTGATGTGGCCCGTGCGCATCGCCGCCGCCGGCAAGCTGGTGACCCCCGGCGGCGCCGTGGAAATCTGCCAGATTCTGGGCAAGGATGAGACGCTGCGCCGTCTGCGGCTGGGGCTTTCCAAGCTGGAGGCGTGATGAAAGAGCAATTTACCAAGCTGAGGCAGTTTTACCGGGGCGAGCTGAGCTATCATCTGTTCATCGCCACGGTGGCCTTTTGCGTCATGATTGTGCTGTCCTTTATCCTGGGCATGGTGCGGCCCTCCATCGCGTCCGGCGCCATACAGTATTTTGCCAACATGATCAAGGACGCCGGGCTGGTGGATGACAATGGCGCGTTCAGCGCCCTGGGCATCTTCGGCAACAACATCCGGGCCTTTGTGGTGACGGCCTGCTACGGCTTTCTCCCCTTTTTGTTTTTGCCGGCCCTGAGCCTGGCCCTCAACGGCGCCATCCTGGGTCTTTTCGCCGCGTTTTACGTGAATAACGGCCAGTCCCTGCTGGTGTATCTCGCGGGCATTCTGCCCCACGGCGTCTTTGAGCTGCCGGCGCTGGTGCTGGCCATGAGCTGCGGCCTGTATCTCTGCCGCGTCATCACCGACTACGTCCGCTTCAACCGCAAGGGCACCGTGAAGGCCGCCGTGCTGAACATCGCCCGGGTGCTGGTGCTGAACGTGCTGCCGCTGACGGCCATCGCGGCGGTGATCGAGGCCAACGTAACACCCCTGATTCTCGCCCATTTTATGGGCTAAAACGGCGATTTGCGCCGAAATTTCGGAAAAGGAGGTATGCGCAATGAGCGAGCGCGCCAACGGAATACCCGCATTGTTCGGCAGTATGGTTTTCACGGAGGACAAGATGCGACAGCGTCTCAGCGCAGCCGCCTTTGACGCCTGGCAGGAGTGCCTCCGCCAGGGCCGGTCGCTGGACAAGCACCTGGCGGTGGAGATCGCCGGGGCCATGAAGGACTGGGCCATTGAGATGGGGGCCACCCACTACACCCACTGGTTCCAGCCCATGACTGGCTTTACCGCCGAGAAACACGACAGCTTTATCGTGCCCGACGGGCACGGCGGCATCATCATGGAGCTGTCCGCCAAGGAGCTGACCCGGGGCGAGGCCGACGCCTCCTCCTTCCCCTCCGGCGGGCTGCGGGCCACCTTTGAGGCCAGGGGCTACACCGCCTGGGACCCCAGCAGCTACGCCTTTATTAAGGACAACACCCTCTATATTCCCACCATTTTCTGCTCTTACAGCGGCGAAACCCTGGATAAAAAGACGCCGCTGCTGCGGTCTATGGCGGTGCTGGATCACCAGTGTGTCCGGATTCTGCGCCTGTTCGGCAACAAGTCGGTGCAGCACGTCACCGCCCAGGTGGGCGCGGAGCAGGAGTATTTCCTCATTGACAAAAAGCACTACCGGCAGCGGGAGGATCTGATGCTGTGCGGCAGGACGCTTTTCGGCGCCATGCCCCCCAAGGGTCAGGAGCTGGACGACCACTACTACGGCGCCATTAAGCCCCGGGTGGCATCGTTTATGCACGAGCTGGACCGGGAGCTGTGGCAGGTGGGCGTGCTGGCCAAGACGGAGCACAACGAGGCCGCCCCCTCTCAGCACGAGCTGGCCCCGGTGTACTCCGACGCCAACTCCGCCTGCGACCACAACCAGCTCACCATGGAGCTGCTGAAAAAGGTGGCCGACCGCCATGACCTGGTGTGTCTGCTCCATGAAAAGCCCTTTGCCGGCGTCAACGGCAGCGGCAAGCACAACAACTGGTCCATCGCCACCGATACCGGCGAAAACCTGTTGAAGCCCGGCAAGACCCCCAGCCAGAATGCCCAGTTCCTGCTGTTCCTGGCCGCCTTTTTGCAGGGCGCCGACGAGTACCAGGAGCTGCTGCGCTGCTGCGTGGCCTATCCCGGCAACGACTTCCGTCTGGGCGGCAACGAGGCCCCTCCGGCGGTGGTGTCCGTGTTCCTGGGCGATGAATTAACCGCCATTCTCCACGCCATCATCACCGGCGAGGAGTACGTGGACGTGACCAAGCGGAAGCTGGAAATCGGCGTGGATCTGCTGCCCGAGATTCCCCAGGACACCACCGACCGCAACCGCACCTCCCCCCTGGCCTTTACCGGCAACAAGTTCGAGTTCCGCATGTGCGGCGCCAGCCAGTCCATCGCCAGCCCCACGGTGGTGCTGAACACCATGGTGGCCGACGCCCTGTGCCAGTTCGCCGACACGCTGGAAAAGGCAGACGACTTCCCCGCCGCCCTGCGTGACCTGCTGCGCCGCAGCTTTACGGAGCATCAGCGCATCATCTTCAACGGCAACGGCTACGGCAAGGAATGGCTTCAGGAGGCCCAACGCCGGGGGCTTGCCAATCTGCGGGACAGCGTGGACGCCCTGCCCGCCTACACCAATCCCAAGAACGTGGCTCTCTTTACCCGCCACGGCATTCTCACCCAGGCGGAGATGGCCGCCCGGTGCGAAATCCACCTGGAAAACTACTGCAAGGTGACGGCCATCGAGGCCCGGACGCTGCTGGATATGGCCCGGCGCCACATCCTCCCCGCCGTCAGCCGGTACACCGACTATCTGGCCCAGGCTGTGTTCCACAAAAGCGGCTGCGGCGTCGCCGCCGGGGCCCGGATGGAACAGGCCACGCTGCGAAAGCTGAGCCTCCTCAATGACAAGCTGTACGACCTTTGCGAGGTCATCGACCTGCACCTCCGCAAGGCGCCCCCCGCCGAGGGCGATCTGCGCACGGCGGAGTATTATCGGGACCACGTGGCCGAGGTGGTCAGCCAGGCCGGGGAGCTCATCAACCAGATGGAGGCCCTCACCGACGCCGCCTTCTGGCCCTACCCCACATACGCGGAGATACTGTTCTCCGTGTAATGCCCGGACAAATTGAAACGCACCGCGGAAGCGGTGCGTTTTGCTTTTATTCAACTGTTTTTCGCTTACACTGAATGAAATGTACCGCCATGGTGACCATGAACACGATGCTCAAATAGCCGAAGATGGGGAACACTACGCCGATGATGTCCGCAAAGCCAAACAGGCTGCCGCCCCACACCACCAGAGCCATCGCCGCCAGGAAAAGGCGGTTATGCCGGGCCACCACCGGAATGCGCTGGTTCAGATGGGTCACCAGGGCCACCAGGGAGGCCAGGGAGTTGCAAAACATACCCAGGAACAGCAGCACGCCGTACACGCCGCCCAGCACCGGGCTCAACGCGCTGGCCACCGCCACCATGGGAAGCTGCGTCCCGGCGGCGGGAAGATAGGACGCTACGGAGGTCAGGATGGCCCCCGCCACGATGGTCAGGCCCAGGCCGGACAGGGCCATGCCCAGCCAGATGGTGCTGTTTTTGCGGATCATGGGCCCCACCGGCAGCATGATGCCGATGCCGCCCAGCAGATTATAGGCTACGAAGGTCAGCGACGCCACCCACCAGGTGGGCATCAGGGCGTTGTCGCTGGTTTTCACGATGCGGAGGATGTTGCCGGTGTCAAACCGACCCCAGGCGGCAACGGCAAACAGCAATGTGGCCACCACCAGCACAGGGATCAAGGCCGTGAAGGCGTTGACCATGCCGGTGACGCCGAAGAGGGCCATCACGCACACCACCAGTGTGAACACGGCGCTGCCCAGCCAGGCCGGGATGCCGAAGAGCTGCTGCCCCAGGGCGCCCACGCCGGCGGACATGACCACCACCACGCCGAAGAGGAACAGCGCCGTCACCGCCCCGGAGAGGCGCCGCAGCCAGGCCCAGCTCTCCCAGGGCACCATCAGCCTGTCCAGCTCCCGGATGCCGGTCATCCGGTTCAAGCGCATGAGAATGATGCCAAACGCCACGAACAGCCCCGCCGCCAGCGCAAAGCCCACGTAGCCCCACACGCCGAAGGCGCCGAAAAACTGCCACAGCTCCTGGCCGGACACAAAGCCCGCCCCCAGGAAGCAGCCGATATAGGTAAAGGCCAGACGAACAGGCCCCATCTCTTTCATGCGGATACACCTCGCTTTTCCGTCTTATTGTAGGGGATTTTGCCGCCGCCGTCAAGGTCTGTACCCTTCGGGGCGCAATCTCGCATTGACGCGGCGTCGCCCATGGGATATAATAAATAGGTTAGTGTACGAAATAGCAACCGATTACGGAGGGATGCACCATGATTAATACCATCGACGGCATGATCGAAGCCGCCAAGCACGAGCCCAACAGCGTGGTGTCCGTGGCCGCCGCCCACGACGTGGCCGTCATTGAGGCCGTGGTCAAGGCCAAGCGTGAGGACATCGTCACCCCTATTCTGGTGGGCCACAAGGACGGCATTCGCAACCTGCTGGAGGATATGGGTGAGGACTCCGACGACTATGAAATCATCCCCGCTGGGGACGAGAAGGACTGCGCCGCCAAGGCGGTGGAGGTCTGCTCCCAGGGGCGCGCCGATATGCTGATGAAGGGCATCGTCAACACCGCCGACCTGCTGCGTGCCGTGCTGAAACGGGAGGCCAACCTCCGCACCGACCGCCGCATCAGCCACTGTATGTTCTACGAGATGCCCGCCGTGGACCGGATGCTGGTGATGACCGACGGCGCGGTGAACACCTTCCCCGACCTGGACACCAAGGTCCATATCCTGGAAAACGCCGCCATGTGCCTCCAGGCCCTGGGCTATCCCTCCATCATCGCCGCCTGCATCTGCGGCGCCGAGCAGATCAACCCCAAGGTGCGGGACACCGTGGAGGCCGACCTCCTGTCCAAAATGACTGACAAATGGGAGCCCTACAACATGACCGTGTTCGGCCCCGCCGCGCTGGATCTGGCCGTCAGCGAGGACGCCTGCCGCCACAAGCACTACACCGCCCCCGGCGGCGGACGGGCCGACATCCTCTTCGTGCCCGACTACCAGGTGGGCAACGGTATCGGCAAGTCCGCCACGCTGTTCGGTGGCGCCCGCAACGCCGGCATCATCCTGGGCGCAAAGGTGCCCATCATTCTGGTGTCCCGGTCTGACAACGCCTTTGCCAAACACGCCTCCATTGCCCTGGGCAGCGTGCTGAGCCGCCGTATGAACATCTTCTGATTCGATAATTATACTCCCTTCGGCGGATTTACCCCAAAAACAGGCCATAAAAATCCATTTGATTTAGATATTTTTACACTTGCAAGCCCCGGCGCTGAAGGCTATAATGATTTCCATATTTTATGAAAAAGAGGTGCTGACGCATGAGCAAGGTTTACGTTCCCGCAGGGTACAAGACGCCGCTGAACACCTACGAGATGCAGCGTGCCATCGAGTTCATCAAGAGCAATTTCCAGGTCAACCTGGGCCAGGCGCTGAATCTGCGCCGGGTATCCGCCCCCCTCTTTGTGGATGAGAATTCCGGCTTGAACGATAATCTGAACGGCGTGGAGCGCCCTGTCTCCTTCGATATCCCCGACGTGGGCGTCAACGGCCAGGTGGTGCACTCTCTGGCCAAGTGGAAGCGCCTGGCCCTGAAGCGGTATGGCTTCAACGTGGGCAAGGGCCTGTTCACCGACATGGACGCCATCCGGCGGGACGAGGAGGTGGACAACACCCACTCCATCTACGTGGACCAGTGGGACTGGGAGAAGGTCATCAGCCGGGAGGATCGGACGGAGTATTATCTGCGCCAAACGGTGCGCGCCATCGTGGCCGCCATCTGCGAGACCAACGACGCCCTGCAGATCGCCTTCCCTTCCCTGCACACCAAATTGGACCGGGAAGTGTACTTTGTGTCCACCCAGGAGCTGGAGGACCGCTGGACCGACCTGACCCCCAAGCAGCGGGAGGACGCCATCTGCCGGGAGCACCACACCGTGTTCCTCATGCAGATCGGCGGCGCGCTGAAGCGGTCCGGCCAGCCCCACGACGGCCGGGCCCCCGACTACGACGACTGGTCGCTAAACGGCGACATCCTGTTCTGGAACCCGGTATTGGAGCGCAGCTTTGAAATCTCCTCCATGGGTATCCGGGTGGACGAGGCCTCCATGGACAGCCAGCTCCGCATCCGGGGCTGTGACGACCGCCGCGCCCTGCCCTTCCACAAGATGCTGCTCTCCGGAGAGCTGCCCCTCACCATCGGCGGCGGCATCGGCCAGAGCCGCCTGTGCATGCTGATGATCGGCACCTGCCACATCGGCGAAGTGCAGGTGAGCCTGTGGGACCAGGACACCGTGGATACCTGCGAAAAGGCGGGCGTCATGCT
The DNA here is from genome assembly GCA_946412355.1 of uncultured Clostridia bacterium. Classification (GTDB taxonomy): domain Bacteria; phylum Bacillota; class Clostridia; order Oscillospirales; family Oscillospiraceae; genus Vescimonas. The sequence continues at coordinate 132,957 of CAMKGX010000001.1, read as the reverse complement.
GCTGTAATATATTTGCAGTATAATAGTGCCGGTGGGTACGAAAACCGTACCTACCGGCACTTTTTATGCAGAAACGTTATTCTTTCTCCGCCAGCTTCATCACCCGCAGGTAGCTCAGCAGCGCCAGCAACCCGGCGATGGCCGTAAAGAGCAGGGCCAGCACGGCGTGGTCCATCCTGCGGCCCAGCACCACCACCAGCACTGTAAGCCCCATGACCACGAACATATTGGGCAGCAGATACAGCGCCACCGCCGTTCCCTGTTTGATGACCTCCATCTCGTTGACCCAGTCCAGCTTGCGGAACCGGACCCCGCACACGCAGCCCCAGGCAGTGGAGAAAGCGCACAGCGCCAACCCCAACAGCAGATACAGCGCCGTATGCACCGCGCTGACGCGGGCCGACAGGCACAGACAAAGGGTGGCAAAGGCCATGAAGGGCACCGTCAGCATCATGTTGAACAGCATTTTACCCCGGTACACCGTCTGCATGGACAGAGGCAGACTCTGCAAAATCCAGAAGTTTTTCCCCTCCAGCGACGGCGAGCAGGCAGTGGTGGCCATCATGCCGATGAGGAAATAGACGATAAAGGGAATGGCGGGATGCAAAATGGCCGGGTCGAAGGGGGCGTTGTGGGTGACCATGGCCACGATTTTGTCGAAGCCAACGACCAGCGTGGCCACGCCCAGCAGCGCCGCCAGCACTTCGCCCATGGCGCCGTTGACCATGTAGTTGGTGGAGCCCAGCAGGCGGCGAAGCTCCTTGTGGGCGATGGCCGCTTCGGCGCTGCGCTGATGCTGTGCCTTCATGGAAAAACGCTTACCGGCGGCGTGGGATTGGAGGGCGGAGTTGATGTTGCGGTAGGCGCCGCCCACGATCCAGAACACCAGGGCCAGCAGCGCGGCGCTGGCAAGGAGCAGCAGCGGCCCGCCCAGCCAGTTCTCCCCCGTCACGGCGCCGGTAAACCAGGCCGCCGGCGGATAGGTGGCCATGGCGCCGCCCAGGGCCTCCGCCATCTGGGTCAGCACCGCGTCCACGGCGTCATCCCGGATAACGTCCTCGATGATAAACCGCAGCGAGAAGCAAAACAGCACAAAGGCAAAGGTAAGCACCGTTTGGACGATGTTGGTCTTGCGGAAACCGGCGCTGATACGGGCAATGAGAAAGCCCACAAAGGACGCCGCCACCATGGGGATGATGGGCAGCGCCAGCGTCAGCACCACCCACACCGGATAGACCCACACCCCCGCCCGGGCATAGAGTCCGTAGCCCACCAGCATGGGCAGCGACAGGCTGAGATACCAGGGCAGCAGACGCACATACATCAGTAGAAATTTGCTGAGGGCCACCGTCCGGGCGCTAAAGGGCAGGGACATCACCAGGTCGTACTCCCGGAAACGGAAGAGATAGCCGTTGGTGCGGAAAAGCGTCATAATAAACGCCAGGGCGCTGACCGTCAGCGCGCACACCCCCGGCACCACGTCCTGGAAGCCGATGCTGCCGTAGCCTAAGGCCATGGCGCCGCTGTAAAACACCAGCATGGCGTACAGCACCGCCAGGCCCACCCAGCCCATCACGATTTTCCGCCGCAGCTTGCCGTCGGTGGTGTGGCGGTACACGTTCCCCCGGCCGGTGGCCCGGAGCATGGTGCGCAGCAGCAGAAGGCTACCTTTCATCGCCGTCCACCTCCAGGAAGGCCTCCTCCAGGGAGTGGCCCTCGGTCAGCTCGGCCATGGGGCCGGCGGCAATGAGACGGCCGTGCTTGATGATGGCAACCTTGTTGCACAGCTTTTCCGCCACGTCCAGCACATGGGTGGAGAAGAAAATGGCGGTGCCCCGGTCGCACATTTGGCGCATGATTTCCTTCAAGGTAAAGGTCGCCTTGGGGTCCAGGCCCACAAAGGGCTCATCCAGCACCAGCAGGCGGGGCTCATGAATCAGCGCGGAGATGATAGCCAGCTTCTGCTTCATACCGTGGGAATAGGCGCTGATGAGATTGCCCAGGTCGGCGGTTATCTCGAAGGCGTCGGCGTAGCGGCGGATGCGCTCCTCCCGCTCCCGCTGGCCGATGGCGAACACGTCCGCGATGAAATTGAGGTATTGGATGCCGGTAAGATTTTCATACAGGTCAGGGTTATCGGGGATATAGGCGGTGATTTGCTTGCAGGCAAGGGGCTCCGTTTTGGCGGAGTGGCCGCCGATGAAAATCTCCCCCTCCTTGAAATCCAGCACACCCACCACCGCGCGAATGGTGGTGGATTTACCGGCGCCGTTGTGGCCGATGAAGCCGTAGATATCGCCGGGCATCACCTGGAGGGAAAGGTCGTCCACAGCCTTCTTGCCCCCGCCGTAGGACTTGGAAAAATGGCGGATCTCCAGCATGGGTTTGTCTTGCATATCCTGTCTCTCCTCTCAAAAGGCACCGCTGTGGCGCCGTTGTTACCGCGAGTATACTCCCGAATGATTCCATTGTCCAGCAACTTATAGTTGCCATGCCGAGTTTTTGCGCAACCGCGTGTTGACACAGGCAAAAGCCCCGCCGGTCCGGCGGGGCTTTTGGCTTATTCGGTTTTGTCTTGCTTTTCGCTCTGGCTGCCACGGTTCAGATTGTCGATCTCCTCGAAGCTGCCGCCGCCATCGGTGTCGTTTTTAGCCCGCAGCTTGCCTTGCTCGGCCAAGCGCAGGAAGGCGTCCACCACGTCGGGGGTGAGCTGGGTGCCGGAGGCGCCCCGGATAATCTCCACAACCTTGTCGAAATTCATGCGGGGGCGGTAAGGGCGGTTGGAATACATGGCGTCGAAGGTGTCGGCCACGGCGATGATCTGGGCCACCCGGGGAATTTCATCCTGCTTGAGGCCCCGGGGATAGCCCTTGCCGTCGGGCCGCTCATGGTGGGCACCGGCGCCGATGGCCAGCTCCGGCATGATGCTGATGTCCTTGAGCACGTTGTAGCCCAGTTGGGCGTGGGACTGGATGATGTGATACTCCTCGTCCGTCAGCTTGCCGGGCTTATTCAGCACCTCCTCGGGGATGCCGATTTTACCGATGTCGTGGAGCAGGGCGATGTTGTAATACTTCTCCACCGTCTCCTCATCGTAGCCCAGCTCCCGGGTGAGCATGGCGGTATAGTGGGCCACACGGATGGAGTGGCCGTTGGTATACTTGTCCTTCATATCGATGGTCTTGGCGAATGCCTCGGTCATCTCCTGGATGAAGGCCCGGTTTTCCTTTTGCTTCTGCTCCAAAAGGCGGGTCTTGCGGCGGGTGTAAATCAGCACCACCGCAGCGATGGCCGCCATGCCCAGCAGCGTGCGGCCGATGCGATACCACAGGTGCTCCCGCAGCTCCATCTGCTTGACGATGGTCACCGATGCCTCGCTGTCCGCCAGGCCGTTCTGGTCCTGGAGACGCATGACGAAGCGGTAGGTGCCGCCGGGGAGGTTGGTGTAGTCAATGGGCGTCATGGCGCTGCGGTTGACGGTGGTATACTGGCTGTCCAGCCCCTCCAGGCAATAGATAATCTGGGGATCCAGCAGAGAATAGGTATACACGTAGCCATACACCGTCAGCTTATCGTCGCCGGCGGGCACGTTGATGACGCCGTTTTCATCGGCATAGATGTACTGCCCGCCCACGCTGACATAGGGCACCGCCATCTTGGTATGGGCGTCCACGTCAAAGGGCGTCTCGATATTCACCCGGGCCACGCCGGTGGTGCCGGCGATATACAGCTCGCCCTCCGCCGTCAGGTCGCTGTAAGAGTTGGCGGTGGTGATGACGGAGCAGCCGTTGTTGCGGCCGTAATAGGTGGGGTGAATGTCGCCGTTTGCCAGCAGCTCGGCGGCGTCCACCACGTAAATGCCGTTACTGCTCAGCACCCATATCTGGCCGCGGCTGTTTTCATAGAGGTCGAAGTTATTGGAATAGGGGAAGCGCTGCACCGTGGTGACGGCGCCGTCGCCGGTCATGTAGGCCAGGGAATTACTGGTGACAATCCAGCACACATCCCGGGTGCGGTCGGGCTTGATACGCATAACGATGTCGGAGGCCAGGCCGTCATCCGTGCCGATATGGCGGGCCTTTCCACCGTCAGAGAGAACATAGATGCCATCGCCGTCGGAGCCCAGCAGCATCTCCCCCGCCGCCGTCTCCGCCACGGTGAGGATCTCCGTGTTGATAATGCCGCTCTCCTCGCCGTACACCGCCGTCACCGCATCGCCCTCGATGATGGCCACGCCGCCGCGGCAGGCCGCCATGATGGTGCCATTTTGCCGCTCATACACGGCGCGGATGCGGTCGGAGGGCAGGCCGTCGGCGCTGGTAAAGCAGACAGCCTCATGGCCGTCGTAGCGCACCAGGCCCCGCTTGCTGTAGGTGGAAAACCACACATTGCCCCGGCTGTCGGAAATCACAGAGCGGATGCGGCACTGGGAGAGCAGCGCCAGCAAATCCGTCTCTTCCAAATCCTCGCCGGAGGCGGTGCGGGCACCGTCAATGGGCACGGTGCTCGTCTCGCCGCTTGCCGTGAGGGCCAGGGGACCGGTGTCGGTGCCGATAAAGAGCAAATCACCGTAGCGGCAGGTGGAGTTCACCACCGCAGCCGGCAGGTCAAACCGGGCGAACAGATCCATAAACTGGTTGGGCACAATCTTCATCACGCCCTGGCGGGAGGAGGTAAACCAAAGGTTGCCTTCATAGTCCACCATCATGTGGTCGATGGAGTTGTCCATGGGCAGGTTTTCCAGCAGGCGAAAGCCGTCCTCCGTCACCACGCCGATGCCGTTGTCGGCGCAGACCCACAGCATGCCGTTGACGAGGCGCATATCGTTGACGTGCTCCAGCGGGGACACGTCGATGCGGCGCTCGCCGTGGAAGCCGGCCTTGATGTCGCCGTAATATATCACGGACTGGTCGGTGCCCAGGTAGACGTAGCCCTGGTGGTCCGGGTCGGGCAGCAGGGACATGATGGCCTCGTCACGGCCCTGGAAGGTGCCCAGCACCTTGCCGCCCTTGATGGTGTAGACGGTGTTGCTCAGGCCTACGCCGTAAATCACGTCGTTGCGGCTGAGGGCCACCTCACGCAGGTATTCCTCCCGAATCAGCGGGTCCTCAATCTGCCGCAGCACCATGTCCTCCCCCACCATGGCCACGCCCTCGGTGGTAGCGATGTACACGGTGCCGGTGGAGTCCTCCACGATGGAGCGCACGGAGTTGGACAGCAGGCCGTCGGCGCGGGTATAGGCGCGGATCTCGCCCTTGTCCATCACCGCCACGCCGCTGTCGTTGGTGCCGATCCACAGCCGCTCACGGCTGTCCATGAAAAGGCTCACCACGCTGGCGATGCCGGCGGTGGAGTCCACCCGCTCGAAGTTCAGGCCGTCGTAGCGAATGAGGCCGCTGTAGCTGCCAATCCAGATAAAGCCCTCCGCCGTCTCCACGATGTCGTTGGCCTCGGAGGTGGGCAGACCACTGGTGTTGTCGTACAGCACGGCATCGTAGCCGTCGCTCTTCATCAGCAGATCCTCGGTCAGCGCGGCGATGCGGTGCAGGGCCAGGTCGTCGGCCGCTGCCGCGCTGCGGGGCCAAAGGGAGGCCAGCACAAGCGCGCACAGCATAGCGCAGCAAAGGCGCATTATCCTGTTCGGAGCAAACAAATGTCTCATGGGCGAGGTTCCTCTCTGTCCGCCCGATGGGGCGGAAAAATGGCATAGGCCACCTATCATCAATAAGCGCTTTATTCTACACTCTTTCCACAGAAAAAGCAACTGCCGCAGCGCATATTATTGCTATTTCATTTTTTATAACGGAATTGCCTTGCAATAGGGAACACAATGGGATATACTGTGGGAAATTTTAAGGAAAAAGGGGTAGATTACCGTGTTTTTGGACGCCGATATTGACGAGATGACCGCGGAGGAGCTGGTGGATTATCTGGCTTTTCTGGAAGAGCGTCGATCTGAGCTGGACGAGAATGAGCCCGCCGACGAGAACAGCGATGCCTTTGCCGACTGGGCAGAGCGCCACGAGGAGCTGGAGGACCTGTACGACGAGGCGTTGGAGCGGTTGGAGCTGCTGCGGCGGTAAACAATTCTTTGCAAAGGAAAAGGGACTGTTTCTGCGGAAACAGTCCCTCTATTCGTTTTATTTACCACCTTGTGGCGGCAGGAACAGGGGCGACAGGGCGAAGAAGATAAGGCCCAGGCCCACGTTGACACCGGCGGCGATGATGGCGGCGGCCGTGACGTGGTGCAGCACAATCCCCAGCACCATGATACCCGCGTTGGGCACCAGGCCAAAGTAGATAAACATAATCTGCATCACCTGCCGCATCGTCTTATCCATGGACGAGGGCAGGGACACGCTGATGAAGGTGCCCACCGTGGAGGAGAAGAAGTCCACCGACACGGCAAAGGCCGTCCAGGCCAGCATCTGCCAGGGCATGGCTTTCATCACGATGCCGCCCACCACCATGGCCGGCAGCACGTCCAGGGCGCAGCAGGCGGCGCCGCCCAGCAGCGAGTACCACAGCTTGGTGCCCGTCTGCTCCGGCACCAGGCGGAAGTAGTCGTTTTCCACGTCCTCGGGCAGCGGGTCGCCCAGGGCCCGGAAGAAAGCGCAAGCCGACAGCACCAGCGCCACCGGCAGGATGCTGTACACATCCAGTGCCATGCGGCAGAATACCGCCACGGCGATGGCCGCCGCCAGATATGTCTCGGTGGTCTTGGTCAGAAAACCCAGGTGGGCGAAGCGGAAACGGTTATACATGGTCTTGAAAAAGAACACGCTGGCACCCCGGCCGTGATTGAGGCCATCCCGACGCAGCCGGTCGCTACGGTCCTTTTTCCGCCGCAGCAGCACCCGGGAGGGCTGCTCGGCCTGGATGCGGGCCATGCGCTCCGCCGTCTGCTCCGACTGGGCCATGGCGTCCTCGTAGAAGTCCACGTTCAGATGCAGCGAAATCGCCATCAGTCCCACGCAGCCCAGAGCCGTGGCGGCGAGGCACACAACCGCCGCCCACAGGGGTCCTTCGGCGGCAAAGATGGCCACGCCCTTCAGCCAGCCCCACAGGGGGACAAACCGGGTCCAGGGGGCGCAGAACAGCTTGGCTGCCGCTGCCGCCGGGGCAAGGCCGGAGGACTGCCAGAAGGCCAGATAACCCGCCAGCACCACCGCCAGCACGGCGATGAGGATGCGGCGCAGATTGGCCTTCAGCCTTTCATGGGACGAGCACAGCAGATACAGCAGCACCTGGGTCAGCTTGGCGGTGAAGATCGTGGCGAACCAGGTGAGGATGATGCTCAATGCCGCCGCTGTGGAAAGGCCCAGATTCAGCGTCAGGTTGGGCAGCTGGAACAGCAGATACACGCTGCCCAGCAGCGCCATGCCCAGCTGGGTCATCAGTCGAAACAGCAGCACCGACTGGGGCCGCATGGGAGAGGCGAACAGCAGCGTCACATCGGCGGGGAGGAAGATTTTGCTGCCGTTCTTGTCGGCCCCGGCAATCTCGATCACGAATACCGCCAGAATTACCGCCCCGGCAATCAGCTCCACCAGCTGATGGCGGTCAATGCCCAGGGTTTCCTCCATGGTGGCGCCGTCGGTATATTCCTCCAGCTCCGGCGGCAGCTCCACATCATCCACCATCTCCGTCTGGGCGTCGATGGCGTCCTGGGCATCCTTCAAGTCGCTGATTTTCGCGGCGCCAAAGCCGATGGCGGCGCCGATGACGATGCACACCAGTAAGAACACCGCCACCCATGTTTTCAGCACCTTGCGGATCTGGTTGACGAAAGAGTGGAACGCATAGTAGAAAAACAGCTTCATTCCGCAGCCTCCCCGGTCATGTGGCTGCGCTCCACGCCCTCGGTGACGTCGAAGAAGAGCTGCTCCAGCGTGCGGCCGTCCTGCTCCAGCTCATGGCGCTGCATATTGGCGCGGATGGTGCCGCCCTGCATAATGAGGGTGCGGTCCCACAGCATATCCACGCTGTCGATGATGTGGGTGCTGACCAGCAGCGTTTTCCCCTCCTGCCGCATCTCCTCAATGGCGGACTTCAGCTCCTTGATGGCGTGGGGGTCGAGACCGATCATGGGCTCATCCAGCAGCAGCACCTGGGGCTGGGGCAGCAGGCCCAGGCAGAGATTCAGCTTCTGCTGCATGCCCTTGCTCAGCTCATCGCCGAACTTTTTCCGCTTGTCCGCCAGCTCAAAACGCTCCAGCAGTTCGTCAATGCGGCCCTTGTAATTCTCCAGGCGGTAGGCCCGGGCCAGGAATTCCATGTGCTCCGCCACCGTCAGGTTGGGGTACAGGGAGGGCAGCTCCGGGATGTAGCCCAGGATCCGTCGGGCGCGGACGGATTTGTTGGGAATATCGTCAACGGTAATCTCGCCCTTATAGCGCAAAAAGCCGATGATAGCCTTCATAATGGTGCTCTTGCCGGCGCCGTTGGGCCCCAGCAGCACAGTGACGCTGCCGTCGTCCAGGGTAAAGCTGACGTCGTTACAGGCCAGCACCTTGCCGTAATTCTTGGTAACGTGAGATACATTTAACATGGTATGTCTCTCCTTTCATGCGGTGGTATGGTAGCACAAATGGAAGGGATTGTAAAGCAACCTGGCGTTGCCCTCCCGCCTTTTTTGTCAACTTGCGGTTGTCACGGGGTCATATAGGGGGTGATGCGCCACTCGCCGCCGGGCCGCTGTACCGCCGGGCAGCACAGGGCGTACAGGTCGGTACACAGCGCCTCCTGCCGCAGCAGCGCCTCCGCCTCGGGACCAAGGGCCGCCACGTCCGCCGCCTTGGTCAGCACCGGGGCGTCGGCATGGCGCAGCGTCCGCAGGTGGCGCCGCCCGGCCTCGTTGGCCGCCAGTACCCGGAGATAGGGCACCCGCTCCGGGGTGTTCTCCACCCCCAGCCAGCAGCGCAGTATCATCCGCCGCAGCCGGGCGGTGGGATAGCGCCGGGTCTTAACCGATTCCAGCAGCTCATTCAGGGAGGCCGCCTCCCCTGCGGCGTGATGCAGCCTCCGGTACAGCCCCTCTCCCCCGCTGTCAAAGGCGGCGAAATCCGCCTCCGTCATCCGCCGCAGGCGATCCAGCACGGCCCGCTCCGCATTGGTTATGTCAACCGGAAATGTACCCTTTTCCCTCTCCCGGCGCAGTATCTCCGCCCCGTATGGCGGTATAAAGGAGAATGCCTTGTCATCCATTCCATAAAGCAGTTGGCGGATAAAGGATGCCGACGCAATGTTCTCCACCGCCCCACCGTCATGGGCCGCCCCCATGCGGGGTACGGCGATTGGTGTTATGTCGACTCCAATGGCTGCCGCTGCCTTCAAATATTCCACCGCTAAAATGTCGTTGGGACAGCGCAAAAGGCCCGGTGTCACCCCCAGGGCCTCCGCCGCCTGCTGGCGAGCCGCGGCGTAGGGCGTGCCGTCCGTCATGCGCTCCGTTACCAGCCGGGGGAAGTCCCGGGCAGCGGTGATTTCCGCCGCCTTATGCAGCGCCGCCGTGTCGCCGCTCTCGCTGCCGAAGGCGATGGTGTCGCAGCCCGCCATGGCCAGCACCGCTACGCCGCCCCGGGCAAAGCGCTCCGCCGTGTCGGTGGCCCAGGGGGTAGGCAGCTCCAGCACCAAATCCGCCCCGCCCCGGACGGCCATTTCCGCCCGGGCCAGCTTGGACACAATGGCCGGCTCGCCCCGCTGGACGAAGTTGCCGGACATGGCGCAAACAATGGTTTCCGCGCCCCGGCTGCGAAGCGCCGACAGCAGCGCTGCATGCCCATTGTGAAACGGATTTAACTCACATATCACGCCCCATACGGACACGTCCCTCGCCTCCCCTCTCTTTTCTCCTATTTTAACGGATAAACACCCGTTTTGCAACTTGACATTGGCAGGGTGGCATTTTAATATAGTGGCTGATATAAATGCGGGAGGATCATCCAGTGAAAATTGCGCTCTTTTACGCCATGCCCTCGGAAATCGCCAGTCTGGTGGGGGATGCCGCCCCTATGGACGAGGTGGCGGGGGTGAAATTCTACCATATCCGCCATGACCTCATCGCCTGCTGCGGCGGCGTGGGCAAGGTAAACGCCGCCATGGCCGCCCAGCTCTGCATCGACCGCTTCCACCCCGACCTGATTCTCAACGTCGGAGTGGCAGGCTGCTTTGAGGAGGTGCCCATCGGCACGCTGGTGCTGGCGGAGGGCTTCATGCAGCACGACTTCGACACCAGCGCCGTGGACGGCCCCGACGCTCTGGGCCTGATTGCCACCGTGAACCGCAAGGTGCTGCCCACCGCCTACCAGGAGAAGGCCCGGGCCGCCATGGAGGCCGCAGGCCTTCCGTACCGCACCGGCCTTGTAGCCACCGGCGACTGGTTTGCCGTGCCGGGGCAGCGGGTGGACTTTATCCGGGACAACTTCCACCCCCTGCTGTGCGAAATGGAGGGCTGCGCCGTGGCCCAGGTGTGCTACCGCAACGGCGTGAAGTGTATGGCCATCAAGTCGGTGTCCGACTGTCTGGTGGTGAAGCAGGATTATTTCTTCAATTTCCCCACCGCCATGGCACAGCTCAATGAGGCCGTCATGGCCTTCCTGGATCATCTGGAGGTGTAATCATGGAGCGCATTGCCAGCTTTACCGTCAATCACGACGTGCTGGTGCCGGGGCTGTACCTCAGCCGCCGGGACGGCAGCGTCACCACCTTTGACCTGCGGTTTAAGAAGCCCAATACCGGCGATTTACTGACCAACGCCCAGATGCACTCGGTGGAGCATCTCATCGCCACCTTTTTGCGCAACAGCCCGGAGAAGGACGCCGTCATCTACTTCGGCCCCATGGGCTGCCAGACGGGCTTCTACTTTCTCTTTGACAGTGCCCGCCTCACCGACGGCCAGGCCATCGCCCTGGTGCAGCGTGTGTTCGCCCAGGCGGCGGAATACAGCGGCCCCATGCCCGGCAAAAGCCCCCGGGAGTGCGGCAACTACGTGAATCTGGACGTGGCCCTGGGCCGGGAATGCTGCCGCTGGTACGCCGGCGTCATCGCCCGTTGGACGGAGGAGCAGCTCGCCTACCCCGAGGCGTAACATTTCAGCGAAATAGATAAAAAATATCCCGGAAATTTGTTGACAAAAGGCAATTACATCGCTATAATAGGAAAGCCGCTTTGAATGGGTCATAAGAGCCGGACATGGCTCCGGACGCCCCCGACAGCGAGTCCGTCATAAAGGAAAGGTAGGTGCAACACACAAATGCAGGCTATTATCGTAACCGGTGGTAAGCAGTACAACGTCAGCGAGGGTGACACTCTGTTCATCGAGAAGCTGCCCGTTGAGGCTGGTGACAGCGTGGTTTTCGATCAGGTTCTGGCCATCGTGGATGGTGAGAACACCAAGTTCGGCACTCCCGTGGTGGAGGGCGCGAAGGTGGACGCCAAGGTCGTGAAGAACGGCAAGGGCAAGAAGATTCGTATCTTCAAGTACACCCCCAAGAAGGGCTATCGTAAACGCCAGGGTCATCGTCAGCCTTACACCAAGGTGGAAATCGGCAAGATTTCTTTCTAAGGCATGACGACCGTAACATTCCTCACGGAGGAACGCCGCATCATCGGATTTGATGCAGTGGGCCACAGCGGCTACGGCGATGCGGGCGAGGATATCGTCTGCGCCGCCATCACCAGCGCCGTGCGCCTGGTGAACGCCACCATCAACGACGTGATGGGGCTGTGCGCCTCGGTGAAAGTCAATGAAGACACCGCCACCATCGCCCTCCGGCTTCCCGGAGGCCTGGGTCAGACGGCTGAGTCCACCTGTCAGAATCTGCTGGCGGGCCTCATGGTCTACCTGACGGAGCTTCACGACGAGTATCCGGAACATATCGAAGTGATGGAGGCGTAAGCCCCCTTCTCCCCGATCATCTTATAGAAAGGATGTACTGAATGATGTTGAACATTGGTCTGCAGTTCTTCGCCCATAAAAAAGGTATGGGCTCCACCAAGAACGGCCGTGACTCTGAGTCCAAGCGTCTTGGGCCCAAGCGGGCTGACGGTCAGTTCGTTCTGGCTGGCAACATTCTGGTGCGCCAGCGCGGCACCCACATTCATCCCGGCACCAACGTGGGCATCGGTACCGACGACACTCTGTTTGCCACCGCTGACGGCGTAGTCCGTTTCGAGCGTCTGGGCAAGGATCGTAAGAAGGTCTCTGTTTACCCCGCCGAGTAATTGATGTGAAAAGTTCCCAGCCATCCGGCTGGGAACTTTTTTTCTTCTGAAAAAACGGTCTGCCGCCCCGCCTCTTGACGGACGGCGGGTTTTCGGATAAAATGGGTCGGAAAATGGTACACTGGATTTGAGGTATTTTCACTATGGCAACTGGTTTTATTGATAAGGCCCGCATCACCTGCCGGGCCGGCAACGGCGGCAACGGCGCGGTGGCCTTCCACCGGGAGAAGTACGTGGCCGCCGGCGGCCCCGACGGCGGTGACGGCGGCGACGGCGGCTCCATCATCCTGGTGGTGGACGACCACATGTCCACGCTGATGGACTTCCGCTACAAGCGCAAATATGTGGCGTCAAATGGTGTGGACGGCGCCGGCGGACGCAAAAGCGGCCGGGACGGCGAGAACCTCACCATCCGGGTGCCCCGGGGCACCCTTGTCCGCGACGCGGAGACAAACGAGATCATCAAGGACATGTCCACCGACGAGCCCTTCGTGCTGTGCAAGGGCGGCCGGGGCGGCTGGGGCAACCAGCACTTCGCCACCCCCACCCGGCAGGTGCCCCGGTTTGCCAAGGCGGGCCTGCCCGGCGAGGCCCACGACGTGGTGCTGGAGCTGAAGCTGCTGGCAGACGTGGGTCTGGTGGGCTTCCCCAACGTGGGCAAATCCACCCTCCTGTCCGTGGTCAGCAAGGCCCATCCCAAGATCGCCAACTACCACTTCACCACCCTCTACCCCAACCTGGGTGTGGTGTACGTGGACGACGGCGTCAGCTTCGTGATGGCGGACATCCCCGGCATCATTGAGGGCGCCAGCGAGGGCGCCGGCCTGGGCCACGACTTCCTGCGGCACATTGACCGCTGCCGACTGCTGGTGCATCTGGTGGACGTCAGCGGCAGTGAGGGCCGGGACCCCATCGCCGACTTCGACGCCATCAACGAGGAATTGAAGCAGTACTCCCCCGACCTGGCTACCCGGCCCCAGATCGTGGTGGCCAACAAGACGGATTTGCTCTCTGACCCCCAGCTTTTGGAGGACTTCCGCGCCCACGTGGCCGCCCTGGGCTATCCGGTGCTGGCCATGTCCGCCGCCACCCACCAGGGCACCCGGGAGCTGGTGCAGCTCATCGGCCAGCGGCTCCAGGAGTTGCCCCCTGTCACGGTGTACGAGCCGGAGTACGTGCCCCGTCCGCCCCAGGTGGACACCAGCGAGCCGCTCCACATCGAGCGGGAGGACAACACCTGGCTGGTGGAGGGCCCCTGGCTGCAGCGGCTTATGGGCAACATCAATTTCTCCGACTACGAGAGCCGCCTATATTTCGACAAGATGCTGCGCCAGTCCGGCCTGTTCGACCAGCTGGAGGCCATGGGCATCCAGGACGGCGATATCGTGTCCATGTACGACCTGGAGTTTGAATATCAGCGGTAAACATTGTATAAAAGAAGCACCTTCGCGCAAAATAGGCGCGGAGGTGTTTTTTATGTGGCAGAATACGGATTTGAACGATCTTTTGAACGGCGACGCCGTCGCCTACGAGTACTTTTACGCCCTGTCGCCCCAGGCCCAGGAAAAGCTGTGGGGGCTGGGCATCCGCACCATGGACGATTTGCAGCGGGAGGCGGAAAACCTCTCCTTTGAGGACCGCCCCCAGGCATTTTAAGGAGGACGCGTTATGACCAACAACGATACACTGCATCTGCTGAAGGAGTGCGACGCCGGGGTGAAGATGGCCACCGACTCCCTGGACGGCGTACGAGAGCACGCCCAGGCCCCTGCCCTGAAAGCGCTGCTGAACACCAGCCGCCAGCAGCACGAATGGATCGGCCGGGAGGTACAGACCATGCTGGAAAAGTGCGGCGGCAACGAGAAGGAGCCCCATCCCGTGGCCCGGAAGATGGCGGAGATGAAAACCGCCGCCCATCTCACCGTAAACCACAGCGACAAGTCGGTGGCGTCTCTGATTTCCGACGGCTGCCACATGGGCGCCAAGTCGCTGCGGGGCTATCTGGATCAGTACAAAGGGGCGGAGGTGCCCGCCCGGGCGCTGTGCCGCACGCTGGTGGCGGTGGAGGAGCAGCTGGGCATGGAGATGCGCCAGTTTATGTAACAGGAAACACCGAAGGAGCCGTCCTTCGGTGTTTTCTTTACGAAACTGTCACGATAAAACCATCCACGTTATTGCCGGACAGGATGTACGCTTCGCTCTCCGGCACGTAGAGCTGCCCCTCGGGGCAGAAGTAAATGCGGCAACCCTTATACCGCAGCGGACTGGACACCGGATAGTCCCGCAGCAGATCCAAATATTCCTCCAGGCACAGGTTGTGCTCGGCCATGTAGGCGGCGTGGGGCACGCCCACGTACCGCAGGTGCCAGCTCTCCTCGGCGATGCCGGTGATGGCTTCCTTATCGGCGGCGTAGCGCATGACGACGCCGTATTCCGGGCCATGGGTGTGAATCCAGCCATACTCCCCCTCACCGGTGAAATCGTAGGAATGGCCCGTCCGCACATCGTAGCGGGTCAGGTCCACCGCCAGGCCGGTGTGGTGCTCGCTGCAGCCCGGCTGGGTCACGTAGCTGTCGGCGTGGTCCTGTCCGTCTTCCGCCACAGAGGCGGCGTACACCGCCTGCTGCTCGTCGTAGCTGCGGTAGGCGGAGGAGATGTTCACGTCCTCCCTGCCGGTGGCGTTGGCAAAGGCGCGGAACAGGCTGTCAAAGGCGGCAAAGGCGGTCTTTTCCTGCTTCACCGTGTAGTCCCGGGCCATGTAGCCGCTGATATTCTGCTCCAAGGTGGTCACCAGCTCCACGTCCGCCGGGAAGGTGTAGGGGTGGTCGTTGCTCACCAGAATCAGAGAGCCGCTGTGGATGTCACCCTCCGCGGTAACGTAGCCCGCCGGGATGGCGGATAGGTCGCCCGTCGCCGGGTCGCCGCTTTGGACGGGGGTGGCGTTATGGCGGAATACCGGGGCCCGGCGCAGCAGCAGCGCCCCGCCGCACACCAGCGCCACCATCACGGCGCAGAACAATATGAACTGGGGCCGCAGCCGTCTGCCGCGGTAGCGTTTTCTTTTTCTTCCGGCAGCCATAGGCCACCCCCCCTTTCTCTGTGAATTGGGGATTTATACTGTTTTCTCAAAATAGAAGAAGGTTTCGTCCTCCCCCACCTTGCGCATACAGGAGGACAGCATGCGGAAGGAGGGCTCGTTCTCGCGATAGCACTTTGCCACCACTTTGGCAAGTCCCAGGCGGTACAGTGCCCATTCCGCCACGGCGGCAAAGGCCTCGGTGCCGTAGCCGTGGCCGGCGTAGGCCGGGGCCACGCGGCAGCCCAACTCCATGCCGCCCCGCCAGTCGCAGTTGTACAGCACCGCCTCGCCGATGCACTGTCCCTCCAGCCGCAGGGCGAAATTCACGGCCTGGCGGCGGGAGAAGTCCTCCCGGGCCACGTCCAGAAAATAGTCCTCTGTCAATGGGCCTTGGAGGTCGGTGCGGTAGTCGTAGCCCCACCAGCGGTTACGGTCATCGTCCAGGCACAGGGCGTTGTAGGCGGCTTTATCCCTCTCTGTCAGGGCATCCAGGGTCAGGCGGTCGGTGTGGAGGGTGGGAATGGCCTCCAGCAGCTCCAGCTCGTTGCCCACGGCAAAGTGGTATTTGCTGCCCAGCTCCGCCGGGAGATATTGCAGCTTGGAGGTGCGCAGCCCCTTGTCCCGGGCGTCGTCCTCCCGGTTGATCCACTGGCAGTCGGCGGCGTAGCGGGCGGCGAACTCCTGCACCATGGTGGGGTACACGCCGTCGTAGGAATACAGCGCCTTTTCAATGTGGTCCACCAGCGTGTCGCCGCACTTCTCCGCCAGGCACACGGCGATGAGCCTGTCGCCGTCCATCATGCCGCCGGCGATAAAGGCCCCGGTGCCCAGCTGGTTAAACATCTCCCGGGCCTCCTCCAGCTCCCACTGGGCCAGCTTGTCCTCCTTGCTGAACTCGGCGCCGTAATCCTCCCAGAACCGGGCCAGCAGCGCGCCGTCCTCTTCTATAATAGGACGGAAAAAGGCGTCGGGATGTTCCCGGCGGAAGCGGTGGATATGGTTGCGCTGGCCGCTGTAATGGCGTCCGGCAAAGGCAGTCAAGTCCTGGGCGCGGTAAATGTAATCCTTCCACACCCGGAGATTCAGCACCTCCACCCGGGGGTAGCGGGCGGTCAAGAGGGGCGCTTTCGCCTCCGGCACCACCGACAGCACCGGCTGGATGCCCTTTTCGGTGCAATAGCGCTCTATGGCTGTGAGGGCGGCGTCCTCGTCGCCGTGCTCGCCGGGAATGGGGTAGTCGAACTGCACCTTGCCCTCGATGGTGTTGCGGATGATGAGGCAGCCCGCCTCCTCCGCCCAGGCCGGGTGGAGATAGCTGCGCCACATATACTTGGTGCCCACGGCATACTCACACAGGCGGTAGCCGCACCGGGCGTAATACGCTCTCAAATAGGGGATATCCCGCTGCTCCAGCGGATGAAACTGTAACATATCATTCCTCGTCGCTTAAAGATTTTGTATGGTCTCCTGAGCCGTGCGCATGAATTGGCGGGTCAGGGGAGCAAGGGGCTCGTTGCTGCGGTAGGCGATGCCCAGCTCCCGGACCGCAGGCGGCATCAGGGGCAGCGCCTGGACGGCGTCGCGGCGGCCCGTCAGCACCAGCTCCGACAGGATGCTGAGCCCCAGGCCCTGCTCCACCAGAGAGATGACAGCGCTGTCGCTGACCTGGGTATTCTGGATGTTGGGGGTGACGCCCCGGCGGCTCAAAGGCGGCAAAATGTCCACCTCAAAACCCATGGCAGGCATGAAAAAATCCTTGCCGGAGAAGGCCTCCATGGGAAAGCTGTCCGCCCCCTGCACGTCATAGTCCAGGGGCAGCACCGCCAGCAGCGGGTCGTCTTTCAGCGGGAGCCAGCCCAGGTCGCTGCTGTCGCGGCGGCTGGTAAAGGCCACGTCTACCCTGCCCTCCCGGACGGCCCGGAACACCTCCTCTACGGAGCCAACACGCAAATCCACGCTGATTTCTCTGTGCTCGGCGCGAAACTGCCGTATTACCGCCGGCAGCCAGTGGGTGGCAATGCTGCCGTAGGACGCCACGCGGATGGCGTCCTCCTTGCGGCTGTTGACCATGCGTATCTCCCGCTCCAACATCCGATGGGACCGCAGGCAGTCCTTTACGAGAGGAAATACCCGCTCCCCTGCCGCCGTGAGATGCACACCGCTGCGGGAGCGCACCAGCACCGCAAAGCCCAGCTCCTTTTCCAGGCTGTTCATCATGTGGGTCATGCCGGACTGGGTGTAGCCAAGCTGGGCCGCCGCCTGGGTGAAGCTGCCCAGCTCCACCGCCGTCACCAGCGCTTCCAGTTTCTTGCTGTCCACGGCGCACCTCCACATGACAATATTTCATCTTTAAGTATACAGTAATGAGCCGATAAAAGCAAGCTATCCTTCCGATTTCCTCGTTTATTCTATATAATTGACAAATTGCGAGCAATACTGCGACCCTGCCCCTGTGCGTTCGGCATATATTACATTTTATCATGCTAAATTGATATTTTGTCGCTTTACAATTTTTTCCTTATGGTGTAATGTACGCATTGTAATTCATTACTGAATTGCTTTTCCTTTCTATCCTCAAAGGCTGCCGCAACTGCGCGGGTCACTCCGCGCAGTTGTTGACAGTCGACCTCCTCAAAAATGTTCTGACGAAGTAAAAGAGAGACGCTTTTGCGCCTCTCTTTTATTCTTTATAACCCGTTTTTTATAATGTGACGATTGTGGCGCCCAGGGCTTCCGCCTCGGCCCTGTCGTGGGTGGCCAGCAGCAGATATTTCCCTGCCGCCGCCTCACGGATGGCGTCAAGGCAGATGGCCTTGGTATCGTCGTCCAGGCCGGTGAGGGCCTCGTCCAGCACCAACGCCTCGAAGGGATGGGCCAGGGCCCGGGCCAGGGCCACCCGCCGCCGCATGCCGCCGGACAGGGCTGCGGGACGCTGGTTGCGCCCATCGCCCAACCCCAGGCGGCGCAGCATCTCCTCCGCCTCCTCTTCCGGGCAAAAGAGCGCCACGTTTTCCAGGGCTGTTTTGGTGCGAATCAGCCTGTCCTCCTGGAATACCGCGGAAATCCGCAGTCCCTCCGGGCGGATGATTTTACCTGAGCGGGGCTTTTCCAGCCCCATCACCAGCCGCAGCACCGTGGTCTTGCCGCAGCCCGAGGGGCCCCACAGGCAGACAGGCTGCCCGGGCGCTGCCGTCAGGGACAGGTTTTCGATGAGCATCCGCCGGGGCGTGTAGCCGAAGGTCACGTTTTCCAGGGTAATCACGCCTCAACGCCCCCTTTCAGTATCCGCCGGGCCACCCATTGGAGGACGGCGCTGAGCAGCACGATCACCAGCGTGACGGCAAACACCTCATCATAGCTGACGGAGGTTTTGCCCGCCCACAGCAGATTGCCCAGGGACTGTTGACTGCGGCAGATCACCTCCGCCGCCACGCCGGATTTCCAGGCAAAGCCCAGACCCCCGGCCACAGCGGTGCGGAAGAAAGGTACCGCCTCCGGCAGCGTGATGCGCCGCAGAATCTGCCAGCGGCCCATGCCGAACACCCGGGCCATCTCGGAAAGCTGCCTGTCCGCCGTGCGGATGCCGCTCTCCACGTCGGCCCACACAATGGGCAGCACAGTGAAAAAGCTGATGGCGCTGGGAATGCGGCCCCGGCTGACCCACAAAAACACCAGAATGGTAAAGCTGGCCACCGGAATAGCCCGAATCAAGTGCAACAGCGGGGCTGTCAGAATGTGAAACCACTCCCACTTGGCGGACAGCACGGCGCACACCGTGCCCACGATAAGCGCCGAGAGGAAGCCCGCCAGAATCCGCAGCAGCGAGGCCCCCACCGTCAGATAGAAGCTGCCCTGCCCGGCAAAGCGCCACAGGGCCGCCGCCGTGTCCAGCGGCGTGGGAATGGGAATCAGCAGTGTTCGGTTGGCCGCAGCGGCGACAAGCTGCCACACCGCCAGCCAGAACACCGCTGCCGCAGCGTATTTCCCGCCGTTACGCCCCATAGTAGAAGTCGTCCGCCGGCATGGCGCCGCCTACGCTCTTGGGGTTGGCGTCGAACATCACCTGCAAATAGCCGGCAAGACCCGCCTTCATCTCCTCACCGGTGAGGAACGTCAGGCCGCACTGGGGGATGGCCTTGGCCGCCAGCGCCGCTTTGGGAATGAGGCCGTACTGCTCGCACAGGGCTGCCGTGCCCTCCACGTCGGTCTGGGCGGTCTCGATAGAGGCGGCGTACTCGGTCAAGAAAAGGGCCACCGCGTCGGGATGATCCGCCAGGAACTGGTTATTGACGATGACGCAGCCCATCATCAACGTGCTGGTGCCGCCTGCGATTTTATCCCACTCCTCTGTCATGTCAAAAGCCTTTACAGCGGGCAGCACACTGTCCAACGTCTGCATCAGCAGGCTGGTAGCCACCGGCTGGGGGGCCATGATGAGGGCCTCGGGGTCGGATTGCCAGACGGTCATCAGCTCGCTGCCCTCGCCCACGAAGCGAATGTCCACGTCGCTGTCGGGGTCAAGGCCGTTGCCGGCGAGGACGTAGCGGAGAATATACTCGGGGTTGGCGCCCTGGCCGGGGGAATAAATGGTACGACCCTTCAAATCGCTGATGGCGGCAGGGGCCTCGACGGGAGCCAGGATGGACAGCACGCCCAGGGTGTTCACCGCCAGCACGGACACGCCGCCCTGGGTCTTGTTGTACAGCGTTGCCGCCAGGTTGGTGGCCACGCAGGCGATGTCCGCCTGGCCGCCGGATACCGCCGCCACCACCTCGTCGTTGGCGCCGGGCATGGTAAAATGATAGGTGTTGGCGGTCTCCCCCGCGTCAGAACGGGCCCAGAGATTCATGGCGCCGATACCGGTGGGGCCGGACAGCACGTAGATGTTCACGTCTGTGCCCTGGGGTTCGCTCGCCGTTTCCGGCTCGGTCTCCGGGGCGGTGGCAGGGGCGTTTCCGCCGCAGGCAGTCATCAAAAATACCAGTGTTAAAGCCAACAGTAAAGCAAAAATCCTTTTCATCGTTTCCGTTGTTCTCCTTGTGTATTCATTCCCGGGTATTGGCCCGGTATTTCATGATTTACGGCCGCAGCAGGGCCTGCCGCTGCCGGTAGTCGGGCATCACCTTTGCCACCTCGGCGTAGAATGCAGGGCTGTGGTCATGGTGGCGGATGTGGGCCAGCTCGTGTACCACCACGTAGTCGACAGCCTCGGCGGGATACTGCATGAGGTACAGGGAAAAGCTGATACTGTTCTTCCCCGAGCAGCTGCCGAACCGGGTGCGGGCGGAGGTGATATGCACCGCCGTGGGGGTCACGCCCATAAGGGCGGCGTAGTAGTCCACCCGCTGTGGCAGATACGCCTTGGCCCTGCGGCGCAACGTCTCCTTTTCCTCCTCGGTCAAGGGCGGGTGGGCCTCCCGGTACGTCTGCTGCCGGGCCAAATGCTCCGCCAGCCACCGCTGCTTGGACGATACAAAGGCGTCGATATCCCGTTGGGGCATCCGCAGCGGCGCACGCACCACCACTTCCCCCTCCCGGGTGATCTCCAGGGCCACCGTGCGGCGGCGGGAACGGACGAGTCGGTATGTCATGGTGCGATGAACGTAAACCGGGGGCCGTCGTAGCCGTCCCGGACCACCCGCTCGTTCCACATGGCCGCCGGGCGCACCCAAAGACCGCCCTCGCCGTACAGCGCCTGGTACACCACCATGGGCTCCATGGTCTCCGAGTGGCGGGCCATGCCCAGCACACGGTATTCGTTCCCCTTGAAATGGCGATAGCGCCCGGGTCTGATTTCCTCCATGCCATCCCCTCCTTTTTCCCTATTTTACCACAGGGCTGGGCAAAAGGCAAAACCTATGGTATAATAGCAAAAAAATTTTCCGGGAGGACGGGCCATGAAGAACACGACCCTTTGCTATATCGAAAACCACCGGGGCGAATACCTGATGCTGCACCGGGTGAAAAAGGAAAACGACCTGAACCACGACAAGTGGATCGGCGTGGGCGGCAAGTGCGAGGAGGGGGAAAGCCCGGAGGAGTGCCTGCTGCGGGAGGTGCAGGAGGAAACGGGCCTGACGCTGACGAACTACCAATATCGGGGCATCGTCACCTTTGTCAGCGACATCTGGGAGGGGGAATACATGCACCTCTTTACCGCCACCGGCTTCACCGGCACGGTGCGGGAGTGCGACGAGGGCGTGTTGGAATGGCTCCACAAGGACGCCCTGGCGGCTCTGCCCCAGTGGGAGGGGGATAAAATCTTCCTCCGGCTCATTCACGACCCCTCCCCCTTCTTCTCGCTGAAGCTGCAGTATGCCGGCGACACGCTGACTTACGCCGCGCTGAACGGAAAGGAGCTGCCGCTGTGATCATTCTGGTAAGCGCCTGTCTCCTGGGGGCGGGGTGCCGCTACGACGGCGAGAGCAAGCCCAATGACGCCGTACTGGCGCTGCTGGAGCGCCACACGCTGATCCCCGTCTGTGGCGAGGTAATGGGCGGCCTGCCCACGCCCCGCATCCCCTCGGAGCGCCGGGGCGAGGCCGTCATCAACGCCGCCGGGCAGGACGTGACGGCGGCATACCGCCGGGGCGCCGCGGAGGTGGCGCGGCTTGCCCACCTCTACCGTGCAAAAATCGCCATATTAAAGGAGCGGAGCCCTGCCTGCGGCAGCGGTCAGATCTATGACGGCACCTTTACCCATACGCTGACCGACGGCTGGGGCGTGACGGCGGAGCTGCTGCGGAAAAACGGCGTCACCGTATACGGCGAAAGCCAGGTGCCCGATTTGGTGGAAAAAGGTATCTTATAACGTCAAAAAGCGTTTCCCGAGACGGGAAACGCTTTTTCTTTACGCTTTTTGGCGGCGGAATCTGGGCAGCCAGTAGTCCTTGCCGTACACCGCCGCTTCCACCACGAGGCACATGGGCAGCGCCGCCAGCACGTCGATGGCGGAATGCTGCTTCACGAAGCACACCGCCAGGCACACCATCACCACGAACACCGTGGCGGCGCACCGCAGCCAGGGGGACAGCTCCCTGTCCTTCAGTACGGTGGATAAAATGCCGATGGAGTAGCCCACATGGAGGGAGGGGCACACGCCGGTGGGGGTGTCGAAGGCGTAGATGAGGCCCATGACCCAGGTCAGCAGGTTTTCCCGGGGGAAGGTCTCGGGCCGCAGGTCCTGCACCGTGGGATAGACGATATAGCACACCATGGCGATGGCCTGGGTGCCCATGATGAAGAGCTGAATCTTCCGAAACCGGGGCACGTCGTAGAAAAACGTAAAGGCCAAGGCGCCGAACACGAAGAAGAACCAGCCCACATAGAAAATGGCAAACCACTCGTTGAAGGGGATCATATCGTCCAGCGCGGAGTGAACCACGTGGCACCGCGAAGCGGGAATCAGATTCTCGGTGATGAAATACAGGCAGAAATACACCACCCAGCCCAGCAGCAGCTTGGCATGGGCAAACCGGGGCTCGTTCAGCTTTTTCAGCGAAAAGCCACGGTAATCATACAGCGTTTTGGTCATGGTCATATACCTCAAGGGGAGTATTAAAGCGATAGTGACGGGCGGACACGTTGGGATAGGGCACCACCTTGTGCTTGGGCAGCGCCAGGGCCATGTCCGTCACCGCGTCCATCAGCGCGCGGCACACCCGCTGCCGCTCCTCATCCAGGGGCGCGTCGGGGTCGAAATAGATGGGCTTGCCGTAATACACCGTTTTCAGCTTGGGCGCCAGGTACATGGGCACGAAGGGCAGGTCCCGACCCGCCTTTTTCCGATACATTTTAGCCAGATCGATAAACCGATCCTGAAATTGATACACAATGTTATTGTGGGGTGTGTACGTCTCCGGAAAGATGGTAATGCGTGCGCCCTCGGCAAGGTGCTGCCCCGTCTGGCGGAAGGTGGTGAGAATGCGGCTGTCGTGGTAGACGGGGATGGTATAGGCGTTGCGGAACACCAGCAGCGACAACGGCACAATGGCGTGGCTCAGCAGGCGGAAAAACCACAGCGTCCATTTGGGCTTCATAGACCAGAAATCCCGGAACGCGTAGTCCGCCACCTCGCCGCGCTCCATCATCTCGCCGGTGCACCAGGTGTAATGGAGGCCGGGGGTGTAGATCTCCGCGGCGATGGGACCGTAGGCGTGGCAGTGGTTGCCCACGATGACGCAGGCCCCCTCCGGCAGGTTTTCCTGTCCCACAATGCGGAACTTGGGGGAGAACAGCCATACCAGCCACCGCACCACATAGTAAAACCACGGTGCTTTTTTCTTCTCCACGACAGTCCGCCCCTTTCATGTCAAAAATGGGAGGGCCCATTGGGCCCGTCGAAAGGACATTATACCAACTTTGGGAGAAAAGTCAAGAAACAAGGCTGTTCTCCGGGGAGTACAGCCTTGTTACGGAACATGATTGCCGATATGTCACGCCACGGTGCTCCGGTAGAACGAGCAGCCGGCGCGGCCCTTCTCCTTGGTCTCATACAGGGCCAGGTCAGCGTGGCGGAGCAGCTCCGCAGCGTCCCTGGCATCGCTGCCATGGGCCACGCCCGCGCTGATGGTCACGGCGGGCACGCCGTCACCGGTGTCGGACAGCAGCTTGTTGATACGCGCCACCTTGGCGGCAATCAAATCGTCCATAGAGCTGTCGGCATGCACCATCAGCACCGCCAGCTCGTCGCCACCCAGGCGGCACACATAGTCGTCAGAGCGGAAGCTGCGGCCCAGGGTGTCCACAATCTTTTGCAGCACCCTGTCGCCGGTCTCATGGCCGTAGGTGTCGTTGATCTCCTTGAAGTGATCGGCGTCCACCAGCAGCATAGCCGTGGTGGGGAGGTCCAGCGTAGACAGGATCAAGTCGTAGCCCGCACGGTTATACACATGGGTCAGGACGTCGTGAGACGCCTTGAAGTTCAGATTCTCAATGCTGCGCTTGTAGGCGGCGTACATTTTATTATAGCTCTTAGCCAGATACCGGAATTCCATGGCGCCGGTCACGGGAATGGGGCTGTCCTCCCGAATGCGGCGGGCCGCCTGCAACACCGGGCGGATGCCCAGGCGAACCGTGAGGGCGATCAAAATGATGATAAACAGCGTCTCCACAATGATAAGGGCAAACACGCCGCTGATATTGCGGTGCAGCTCCACGGTGGCGGCGTCCCACACGTCACGGGTGGCGTTCTCCAAAGCCACCACGCTGTGCTCCATGCTCTGCCAGATCTGCTCCTTGGCAACGAAATAGGTGTCGTCATGAACCATATCACGGGCCAAATCCCACTTGGCAGGGGCGGAGAGGGCGGCGTCATCAGAGGTGAGGCTCACCTCGTCCAGGGGCGCGGGATAATCCTTTATCCCCTTGGCCTCCACCACCAGGCGCATGGCGTACAGCTCACGCTCCGACAGGGCTACGGACTCCTCCATAGCCTCCTCCAACTCCGCCAGAGCGTTGCTGTCGGGCTGCTCCCGGCGCATGATCTCCACGGCATTTTCCCGGCGGCGGGTGGTGTATACCTCTTCAAAGTAGTCCTCCATCTGGATTGTGTCGCCGGAGGAGGTGAATCGCTGCACTTTTTCCGTCAGATAATCGGAGGCGTCACGCAGATCGTCCGCCGCGTCCTGCATCTCTATATACCGCTCCGTGGCCTCTGACAGCTCCCGGAACTGGCGGTACGTCCGCAGCATGGTAATAGTCAAGGTGGCGGATACGATAATCACAAAGGCCAGCATCAGCCGGTTAGCCGATTCCAGCGATAAGCCGTTGGCCCGAATCCGCTCCCAGCGCGTCATATAGAATCCCTCCCAAACAAAATCCACCTTTATCCACCTTTATGTTATAAGTATATGGTAGCACCGATTTCGTGGCCTGTCAACAGACCCCCCCACTGTTGGCGGCCTTTCAGACAGCCCTCGGAAGGATTTGGCATAGAAAAAGCGTGCCGCTGCTGCGGCACGCTTTTGGGGAACGTGGTACAAACAGGATGTAATGGCTCTCGTTTACAGGCCTTTCGTTGATCAATAGCTGCCCATATCGGCGGACTTGTCGGCGGCGGGGTTGGCGCCGAACTCGTAGTCGTTGCCGGGCAGGACGGCGTTGAGCAGCACGCCGGCGAGGGCGGCGATGGCAAGGCCGGTGAGGGTGATGGCCGCGTCGCCCACCATGAAGGTGATGCCGCCCACGGCGCTGAAGCCCAGGCCGCTGACGAACATGACGGCGGCGATGATCAGGTTGCGGCTCTTGGTCAGGTCCACCCGGTTCTCCACGATGTTGCGCACGCCCACGGCGGAGATCATGCCGTACAGGATGAAGCTGACGCCGCCCACGATGGCCGCGGGGATGGAGTTCACCAGGGCGTCGAACTTGGGGGAGAAGCTGAGGATGATGGCATACACAGCCGCCAGGCGGATGACCCGGGGATCGTACACGCGGCTCAGGGCCAGCACGCCGGTGTTCTCACCGTAGGTGGTGTTGGCGGGGCCGCCGAACAGGGCGGCGAAGGCGGTGGCCAGGCCGTCGCCCATCAGGGTGCGGTGCAGGCCGGGGTCCTCGATGAAGTTGCGGCCGGTGGTGGAGGAGATGGCGGAGATGTCGCCGATGTGCTCCATCATGGCGGCTATGGCGATGGGGGCCATCACCAGGATGGAGGTCAGGTCAAACTTGGCGATGGTGAACTTCTGCAGGCCCACGATGTTGGCCTGGGACACGGCGGTGAAATCCACCTGGCCGAAGATGAGGGCCACGATATAGCTCACCACCACGCCCAGCAGGATGGGGATGATCTTGACCATGCCCTTGCCCCAGATGTTGGCCACGATGATGACCGCGATGGCCACCAGCGCCAGCCACCAGTTGGTCTGGGCGTTGTTGATGGCGGAGCCCGCCAGGTTCAGGCCGATCATGATGATCATGGGGCCGGTGACGATGGGGGGGAAGTAGCGCATGACCTTCTTGGCGCCCACCACCTTGAACAGCAGGGCCAGCACCAGGTACAGCGCACCGGCGACGACCACGCCGCCCAGGGCGTAGGCCAGCTTCTCGTCGCCGCTCATGTCGGCGTACTTGCCGGAGTTGAGCTGGGCCACGGCCTCAAAGCCGCCCAGGTAGGCGAAGGAGGAGCCCAGGAAGGCGGGCACCTTCAGCTTGGTGCAGATGTGGAACAGCAGCGTGCCAAGGCCGGCCATCAGCAGCGTGGTCTGGATGGACAGGGGCAGGCCGTAGCCGGACACCAGGATGGGCACCAGCACGGTGGCGCCGAACATGGCGAACAGGTGCTGCAGGCCCAGCACCAGCATGCGGGGTACGCCCAGCTCACGGGCGTCGTAGATGGCCTCCTGGCCAAGCTCTTTCTTCATTCTTCAAGTCCTCTCTTTCTTCATTTGTTCTATCGTTACTATTGCCAACCGAATCTTGATTCGACATTATAAAAAAATGACCGGTAAAAATACCGGTCAAATAGAAACACTGTCGATGAAAAGGGAAACAAAAAGCCCACGGCCCAACGTCAACTTTCTGCGCAAGCTGGTCATGGTGTCCCCTCCTCTCAATTTTCTTGCCCATTATACTGGCCCGAGTGGCAAATTGCAACATTTTTCTTTTCCAATATGTGCCCAAATTCCGCGCTCCAATTTGGGCACGTTGCACAATGGCTTTATTGGGCCAGCAGGAGGCGTTTACGAAGAGTGGGACAAAGCACCGCCGTCACTACGATTTTCAGCATATCGCCGGGGAGGAACAGCAGCATACCTTTATAAAGAATATCCCAGGCGGACATGCCGCGGCTCATGTAGACGTTGAGGATCAGCGCCATGTAGGGCAGCCCCACCAGATACAGCACCCCCAGGCCCGCCAGGCAGGCCAGGCCGATGCGCCAGGCCGTCTTGGCTTTGGCAGACAGGCAGCCAATGACGGCCGCCGCCGGAATCAGCCCCATCAGGAAGCCGAAGGAGGGCTGGAACACGTAGCCGACGCCGCCTCCCATGGTGAACACCGGGATGCCCACCAGGCCCACCGCTACGTACACCGCCTGGCTCAAGGCGCCGTATTTCGGCCCCAGCAGCACCCCCGCCATGGCGGTGAACAGGAATTGCAGCGTAATGGCCACCGGCCACATGGGCAGCCGCAAAAAGGCGCCCACCGCCGTCAATGCGGCGAATACGGCGGTATATATCATCATGCGCAGTTTCATAGTTGTAAACCTCCAAATCAAATTCGGTTTACAATATAACGTCTGGTGGCCGAATTGTCAACAGGCGCGCGCAAAAATGTTTACAACCGGGGGCAAGCGTGGTAAAGTAGGACCACTGAGGAAAGGCGGTGTGGCTATGGCACACGCAGAGGTATATCGCGTTCTGGCCCAGGCTGGCGGAGGATTCGTCTCCGGCCAAAGCCTGAGCCAGGCCCTGGGCGTCAGCCGGGCGGCGGTGTGGAAGGCGGTGGAGGCCCTCCGCCGGGAGGGGTATGACATCGAGGCCCGCACGGGCCTGGGCTACCGGCTCCGCAGCGGCGACAGGCTGGACGAGGCGCTGGTGTCCGCCGCGCTGGGGGACTACCCTGCTCCCGTCCACGTGCTGTCCACCGTGGATTCCACCAATAACTACTGCAAGCTGCTGGCCGCTCGGGGCACACCGGACGGCACGGTGGTCATCGCCGACAACCAGACTGCCGGGCGGGGTCGCCGGGGCCGCAGCTTTCTGTCCCCTGCTGGGCAGGGGCTGTATCTGTCGGTGCTGTGGCGGCCGGAGTGCGCCCCGGACGCATTGCTGCCGCTGACGGCCCTCAGCGCCGTGGCGGTGAGCCGGGCGGTGGAGCGGCTGGGCGGTGAGGCCCCCGGCATCAAGTGGCCCAACGACCTGGTGCTGGCGGGGCGGAAAATCTGCGGCATTTTGACGGAGCTGTCCGTGGAGGCGGAGAGCGGATTGGTGGACTACGTGGTGGTGGGCATCGGCGTCAACTGCCGCCAGCAGCTTGCGGACTTCCCGGAGGAACTGCAACACATTGCCGGGTCCCTGGACATGGGCCTTTCCACCGTCATCCCCCGGGCGGCACTGGCGGCGGAGATGGTGCGGCAGCTTCACACGCTGCGCCGTGAGGTGCTGTTTCATCCCGAAGCTTGGCTGGAGGCATACCGCAGCCGCTGCCTCACCACCGGCAAGCGGGTGCAGCTTCTGCGAGGCGACTCTGTTACCACCGCCACGGCCCTGACGGTGGACGAGCAATACGGCCTGGTGGTGGCCCGCGACGACGGCAGCACCGAAACGCTGCGCAGCGGCGAGGTGTCGGTGCGGGGCCTGTACGGCTATATGGATTGAGGATTATAGTATGAGAGAACTATGGAATCTGTTTATCACCTTTGCCAAGGTGGGGGTGATGACCTTCGGCGGCGGCATGGCCATGCTGCCCATTTTACAGCGGGAGGTGGTGCAGAACAAGGGCTGGGCCACCGACGAGGAGCTGACGGACTATTTCGCCATCGGCCAATGCACCCCCGGCATCATCGCCGTTAACACCGCCACCTTCATCGGCCAGAAGCAGCGGGGCGTGTTGGGCGGCGTCGTGGCCACCCTGGGCATGGTGTTCCCCAGCCTGGTGATCATCACAGCCCTGGCGGGGCTTATCACCAACTTTGCCCACGTGGCATGGGTGCAGCACGCCTTTGCCGGCATCCGGGTGGTGGTGTGCGTGCTGATTTTCAACGCGGTGGTGAAGCTGTGGAAAAGCGCCGTCCACGACGCGTGGGGCGCTCTGCTCTTTGCCGCCGTGCTGGCCGCCACGCTGCTCACCGGCCTTTCCCCGGTGGTGTACGTGCTGCTCTCGGCGGTGGCGGGCATCGTCATCCAATCGCTGCAGGAGGGCCGGAAATGATACTGTTACAACTGTTTTACGAGTTTTTCAAAACCGGGCTGTTCGCCGTAGGCGGCGGCCTGGCCACCCTCCCCTTTTTGAACGACATGGCGGACCGCACCGGGTGGTTTACCCGGGCGCAGCTGGCGGATATGCTGGCGGTCAGCGAGTCCACCCCCGGCCCCATAGGCGTCAATATGGCCACCTACGTGGGCTTCACCACCGCGGGGCCCTTGGGGGCGCTGGTGGCCACGGTGGGATTGGTGACCCCCAGCGTGGTGGTGATCCTCATCATCGCCGCCTTTTTGCGGGCCTTCCGGCACAACGAGTATGTCAACAGCGCCTTTTACGGCCTGCGCCCCGCCTCCACCGCCATGGTGGCGGCAGCGGGCCTGGGGGTAGCCCAGCTGACGCTGCTCCATACGGAGCTGCCCCTCTCCCCCGCCTTTTTCAACTGGCCCGCCATCGCCCTGGCGGCGGCGGTGCTGGTGCTGACCCGGTGGGTGCCCAAGGTGAAGGACTGGCACCCCATCGTATTCATCGCCATCGGCGCGGCAGTTGGCGTAATTGGAAATTTTTAGCAGGCTATTGCATTTGGGATGCCCGCAAGGTATACTCAATCTGATAGAGGTACAAACTGGAATCATCATGGAAAGGAGCATGTACGATGGATATGAAAAAGCTGGCCGGCACCAAGACCGAGCGCAATTTACGGGAGGCCTTCGCCGGGGAATCCCAGGCCCGGAACAAGTACACCTACTTCGCCTCCGTGGCCAAAAAAGAGGGCTATGAGCAGATTTCCGCCCTGTTCCTGAAGACCGCCGAGAACGAGAAGGAGCACGCCAAGCTGTGGTTCAAGGCCCTGGGCGCCCTGGGCACTACTGCCGAGAACCTGGCAAGCGCCGCCGACGGCGAGAACTTCGAGTGGACCGACATGTACGACCGCATGGCCCGGGAGGCCGACGAGGAGGGCTTCCACGAGCTGGCGGAGCAGTTCCGGGGCGTGGGCGCCATCGAGAAGATGCACGAGGAGCGCTACCGTGCCCTGCTGCAAAACGTGGAGGCCCAGAAGGTGTTTGAAAAGAGCGAGGTCAAGGTGTGGGAGTGCCGCAACTGCGGCCACATCGTGGTGGGCACCAAGGCGCCGGAGAAGTGCCCGGTGTGCAACCATCCCCAGTCCTACTTCGAGCTCCACGCGGAGAACTATTGATCGCCCGTTACCTCTCCCCTCACCTGCCGCCCGTCACAGGGCGGCAGGTTTTTTATGAGAAAAAGGGAAATTTTTTTCTGATTATCTGTTGACAATCGGCGGATGGTTTAGTATAATAACCCTCGTCGTTCGGAAATCGGCGGTCGCTTGGGAGCATAGCTCAGCTGGTTAGAGCACCTGCCTTACAAGCAGGGGGTCACTGGTTCGAGTCCAGTTGTTCCCACCACAATATGGCCAAGTAGTTCAGTTGGTTAGAACGCCAGCCTGTCACGCTGGAGGTCGTGGGTTCGAGCCCCATCTTGGTCGCCATTATGCCTCGGTAGCTCAGTTGGTAGAGCAGCGGACTGAAAATCCGCGTGTCGCCAGTTCGACCCTGGCCTGAGGCACCATTCGCGGGCGTAGCTCATCTGGTAGAGCGCGACCTTGCCAAGGTCGAGGTAGCGAGTTCGAGCCTCGTCGCCCGCTCCAAAAACAAAAGACACCCTTCGGGGTGTCTTTTGTTTTTGGAAATAAAGGGCGACGAGGCTCGAAAAGCCCGGTCGCCGCGATGCGGCGATGCCGACAGTCCGGTGGACTGTTGGCAAGGGCGTGTGCGTGTCGGCGGCGACAGCCGCCGAGCGAGCCGAGGAGCCCGCCGTTACGATGACCACCCCTTTGGGTGGTGTTTTTGTTTTTGGAAATAAAGGGCGACGAGGCTCGAACAGCCCGGTCCCGGCGTCAGCCGGGATGCCGACAGTCCGGTGGACTGTCGGCAAGGGCGCGTGCGTGTCGGCGGCGGCAGCCGCCGAGCGAGCCTCGTCGCCCGCCGTTACGATGTTTCTCCTTGGGAGGTGTGATTTTAGTGTATGCCACACCTGTTTGTAGGGGCCGACGCCCTCGGCGGCCCGCTGTACGGCGGGGCTGAAAAGATTTGTCTGTCTGTTGTGAAGGCGCACGGTTTTAGCGTAGGGGCGCTTCACGAAGCGCCCGCATAGATGCTGAATGTCTCTGCGCATCGCCTCCTCATCCGTCACGGCCTTTGGCCGTGCCACCTTCTCCCCGAGGAGAAGGCAGGGCGATGGTTTGCTGCCGGGTGCCATTCAACCTGCTGTGCCGATTGCTGTTACCGGGTTTGGGCGGAGCAGAGCCCCGCCCCTACGAACGGTTTATCGTTCTCATTTACCATTCCTCCGGCCTTACCAATCAGCGTCACCGGGTCCGGCGCGCCGCGGTCGTCGCGCCCTACGGTTGGTATCGATACCGGGCGCCGTTCATCCGCCCTCGGAGGTTGATGCTGCCGTGTTCGGGCGCTTCGTGAAGCGCCCCTACGGTGGAATACCGTCGTATTTGCGTTAGGCAGACCTGCTTGTCCCGTCATCCCTTGCCACAAAGGGCGGAATACCTTTCTCAACCATCGCCGCAATAAAAAACGGTAACATTTTTCTCCGTGGGTATGGAAATACGGCGGCGGTAACGGTATAATAGTCCCATATTATATACGGACTAATCCCGTGCGTCCGATGGAGGGTTGCATCATGCCGCAATACGTATCCAGCGCGGCCATCACCTGTATGGCCATCAGTTGCTTCGCCGGGGCGGCCATCCCGGTGGGGCTGTTCCTCCTGTTCCGCCGCAGGCTGAAGGCGGAGACGCTGCCGTTTTTCGTAGGCTGCGCCATCTTCATCATCTTCGTGGGGCTGGAATCCATTTTGGTGAATCTGCTGCTGTCCTCCCCGGTGGGCAGCGTCATCACCGCCAGTACGGTGCTGATGGCACTGCTGGGCGGGCTGCTGCCCGGCCTCTTTGAGGAGACGGGCCGCCTGGTGGCCTATCGCACGGTGCTGAAGAACAAGCTGGACAACGACGCCAACGCCCTCATGTACGGCGCCGGCCACGGCGGCGTGGAGGCGCTGGCCATCCTGGTGTTGTCCATGCTGTCCAACCTGGCCTTTGCCATCACCATCAACCGGGGCGGCATCGACACCCTCACCGCCGGGCTCACCGGCACGGAGCTGGCCCAGATGGAGGCGCAGCTCTCCGTCCTGACCACCACCCCCGCCTGGCACTTCCTGCTGGGCATCGTGGAGCGTATCTTCGCCGTGGCGGCCCATCTGGGCTTCAGTGTGATGGTGTGGTTCGCCGTGAAGCAGCGCAAAACCTCCCTCTATCTGCTGGCGGTGGCCCTCCACGCGGTGATGGACGCCGTCACGGCGGTGATGACCCAGGCGGGGCTGTCCCCCATCGTGGAGGAGATCATCGTGGGTGTGATGGCCGCCGGGGTCGTAGTGCTGGGCCACAGGGTGTGGCAGCAGTACGCCGCAAAGGAATAACAAAAGCCGTGAAGAAGCCGCCGGACGTCCCAGGACGTCCGGCGGCTGTTATATTATAATTGTATGGGCCGCAGCACCATGGCGGTGCGGGGCGGCAGGCCCAGGCACAGGGCCGGGCCGGTCTGCCCCGGCACAAAGGCGGACACGGGCTCGTGGCCGATGTTGCCGAAGCCGCCGAAGTCCGGGTCGTCGGTGGTGAAAAGCACCTCATGGTCGCAGCCGTTGGACACGGGGACGATGACCCCCTCATGGCTGAACTGGGGGTCGAAGTTGAACACAAACACCAGTCCGCCCCTCTCGTAGGCCAGAATATGCCAATCCCGGCGCAGCAGCCGCAAATTGGGGTATTGCTCCGCCAGCACGCCATTCTCCCGAAGCGCGCCCACCATGGCCCGGTCAAAGGCCCACAGCTGGCCGTATTTCAGGTAGCCGTTTTCCACCAGGCTCCACTGGCGGCGGCAGTAGTGGTGGCTCCAGCCGTTGCCCTCCCGGGGGAAGTCGATCCACTCCGGGTGGCCAAACTCGTTGCCCATAAAGTTGAGGTAGCCGTCGCCGCCGGCGGAGGCCGTCAGCAGCCGCAGCATCTTATGGAGGGCCATGGCCCGGTCGATGGTGAGATTGTGGCAGGCCCGGTCCATGTCGGTGTACATGGCGGCGTCCGCCAGGCGGAACATCACCGTCTTGTCCCCCACCAGGGCCTGGTCGTGGCTTTCCACGTAGGCGATAGTGCCGGCCCGGCGGGCCGTCAGCTCGTGCCAGATGTAATCCAGGTTCCACGCCTCGTCGCTCTGCTCTTTAATGAGCCGGATCCACATATCCGGCAGTCCCATAGCCAGGCGGTACTCAAAGCCGATGCCGCCGTCTTCCACCCGGTCGCACATGCCGGGCATGCCGGACATATCCTCTGCGATGGTGACGGCCCGGGGGTTCACCTCCCGTATCAGCTCGTTGGCCAGCTGCAAATAGGTGACGGCCTCGGTATCGGTGTTCAAGGAGAAATACATCTTCATGTTGGTGAAGCTGCTGCCCAGGCCGTGGTTGTGGTACAGCATGGAGGTAACGCCGTCGAAGCGGAAGCCGTCGAAATGGTACTCCGTCAGCCAGAATTTCAGGTTGGACAGCAGGAAGTGCAGCACCTCCGGCTTGCCGTAGTCGAAGCACTTGGTGTCCCAAGCAGGATGATTGCCCTGGGCCCCGGCGTGGAAGAACTGATACTCGGTGCCGTCGAAGCAGTTGATACCCTCCACGGTGTTCTTCACCGCGTGGGAGTGGACCACATCCAGCAGCACGGCGATGCCCAGCGCGTGGGCCCGGTTCACCAGGTATTTCAGCTCCTCCGGGTAGCCGAAGCGGCTGGACGCGGCGAAGAAATTGGACACCTGGTAGCCAAAGGAGCCGTAGTAAGGGTGCTCCATCACTGCCATGAGCTGCACGGTGTTGTAACCCAGTTCCCGCACCCGGGGCAGCACGTTGTCGGCAAACTCCCGGTAGGTGCCAACGCGATATTCCTCCGTGGCCATGCCCACGTGGGCCTCATAGATAAACGGCGTACCGTCGGGGGTAAAGCCACCGTCGGTCCAGGGGTAGGGCGTCAGCGGGTCCCACACCTCGCACACCCAGTCCCGGCTGCCCTCCTCCTGGATGACCCGGCGGGCGTAGAGGGGGATGTGGTAGGTAGTCTCGCCGCCATGGCGCACCACCGTCTTGACCCGGCTGCCGTCGTGGAGGGTCTCCTGGGGCAGGGTGATCTCCCAGTTGCCACGGCCAATGGGACGCAGAGGGTGTGCCTCTGCGTCCCAGTTGTTAAATTCGCCCGTGAGGAACAGCGCCTCCGCCGCCGGGGCCCACTCCCGGTATACCCAGCCTTCTGCCGTATGGTGGAAGCCGTAGTATTCATGGGCGTTGGCAAAGTCGCTGAGGGAGCCCTCCCCCGTGAGCTGCCACCGGACCCGTCGGTAGTTGTCCATCCGCTGGTTGATGTCCCGCTCATAGGGCAGAAGCGCGCTGTCCCGTTGGATAATCGGATACACGTTGAATCCTTTCTATGCCCCGTCAGGGCTTCAGCTCCAGATACAGGTCGCGATACTGCTTGGCGGAGTTCTCCCAGGACACGTCCTTAGCCATGTCCCGCACCACCATCTGGTCCCAGCGGTCACGGGCGGTGAAATACACCGTCTTGGCCCGGTTGCAGGCGTCCAGCAGCAAGCCGGCCTCGTAGCGGTCAAAGGTAAAGCCGTTGCCCTCGTTGGTAAACTCGTTGTAGGGCTGCACGGTATCCTTCAATCCGCCGGTCTCCCGGACGATGGGCACGGTGCCGCAGCGCATGGCGATGAGCTGGGTCAGGCCGCAGGGCTCGAACAGGCTGGGCACCAGCAGGGCGTCGGCAGCGGCGTAAATCTGGTGGGCGCGGCCCTCATCGTACATGATGTTGGAGCAGACGCTGCCCTTGTAGGCGTTTTCATAGTAGCGGAAGGCGTCCTCATACTCCTTGTCGCCGGTGCCCAGCACCACCACCTGGGTGTTGCCATCCATGAGGGCGGGCATAATGGCGTTGATGAGGTCCAGGCCCTTCTGGTTGGTGAGGCGGGAGATGAGGCCGATGACGAACTTGTTCTCGTCCTGCTCCAGGCCCAGGGCCGCCTGCAATGCCAGCTTGTCGGCCTTTTTCTTCTCCACCGCGTCGGTGATGCCATAGTTCACCGGCAGCAGCGGGTCGGTCATAGTGTCCCACTGCTGGCAGTCGATGCCGTTGACGATGCCCCGCAGCTTGCCGGCGTGGTAGCGCAGATGGGCGTCCAGGCCCTCGCCGTAGGAGGGGGTCTGGATCTCGGCGGCATAGGTGTGGCTGACGGTGGTAATCATGCTGGCATAGCTCAGGCCCGCCTTGAGCATGTTGGCGTCCACCCAATTCTGCTTCAAT
The DNA here is from genome assembly GCA_946412355.1 of uncultured Clostridia bacterium. Classification (GTDB taxonomy): domain Bacteria; phylum Bacillota; class Clostridia; order Oscillospirales; family Oscillospiraceae; genus Vescimonas. Next base: position 97,366 of record CAMKGX010000001.1, on the reverse strand, counting down.
ACGGCGTAGTCGAACAGGGCGTCGGGCAGATTGGTCCAATATTTAATGGTCTGGGTGTTGTAAATGCCCTGGAAGCGCAGGTTGTGGATGGTGAGCACCGACTTGGCGGAGGCCACCGGCGTGCCCTGGAACATGGCCTGCTGGAACACGGGCACCAGCGCCGCCTGCCAGTCGTGGCAGTGGATGATGTCGGGCACCCAGTTCATGTAGTTCAGCGCCGCCAGGGCCGCCTTGGCGAAGTAGCAGAACTTGGGAATGTCGTCCACCAGGTTGGTGTAGGGATTGCCCCAGCTGAAAAACTCCTCGTTGTCGATGAAATCATACACCACGCCGTCCCAGACGTACTCCATGATGCCCACGTAGTAGCGCCGTCCGTCGGCGGTGAGGTCCATGGAGAAGTCGCCCCGGAACACCATCTTGTCCTGGTACTTCTGGGGGATGCACTTATACCGGGGCAGGATCACCTTCACGTCGCAGTTCTGGGCGATCAGGGCCTTGGGCAGGGCGTACATCACGTCGCCCAGGCCGCCGGTCTTCACAAAGGGATAGCACTCCGAGCCGATGAAGGCCACGCTGCGGCGGGGCTCCGGCATGGCAGGCTCGGCAGGAGCCTCCACCACCGGGGCGGGCTGGGCGGGAGCTTCCACAGGCTGGGCGGGCGCAACAGATGCTTCCGCTGCCTGGGCAGGGGCTTGCGCCGCCTTTTCCTTCTTGGGGGCAGCCTTCTTGGCGGCGGGTTTCTTTTCTGCCGGCTTCTTGGCCGTGGTCTTCCTGGCGGCGGGCTTCTTTTCCGCGGCCTTGGGGGCGGCCTCGTTGACCTCCGGGGTCAGGGGGGCCGTTTCTTTCGTTTCAGCGGTCTTTTTGGTAGGCATAATGGATATCTCCTTTTTCATCACTACGCAGCTTTGCCGCGCTGTATGGGGAAACCGGATATTGCTGTTCCATGGCGCACCGCGCCTTGTATCAATGGTAATTGTACCATAATTGGTACCCATTGGCAACCGTTTGAAAGCATGGCAAACGGTTTTTCCCGCAAAATAAAAAAGCAGCCTTGCGGCTGCTCAGCCTGTCAAAAAACGGCCATGCCGTTTTTTGACAATGGGATTGCAGTCTACTGCGCGCGCGAATAGCGCGCCTTTGGCGCACTATTCGCACACTTCGTAGCCTGAGAAGTGAAAAAACTGACGCGCATGTCGTCAGTTTTTTCGGATTTCATGGGTTCGCGCCTGCGGGCGCGAAATCTGCGATGCTTTTTTTGACAATCTGAGCAGCCTTTCGGCTGCTGTTTCTAACGCCCTTGCGGCGATTGCCATTATTGCCATTAAAGACGGCTGTATATCACCCGGCATCGTCCCCACCGTAGGGCGGGACCTGTGTGTCCCGCCAAACCCGGCAAAAACAACCACTGGGAACGGATGAATGCGACACGGCCTCGTCCCCCACCGTAGGGCGCGACGACCCGGCGCGCCGCAGCCCGGCGGCGGTGATTGTCCCCGGCTCTTGTGATGCTATGCCTTACGGCATAATGATGTATTGCGTCTTACGCCGCAAAGTGATGTTGCGTCCGCCGGACGCAGTGATGCGATGTTTGCCCCGCAGGGGCAAACATCATTGAAAAAAACAGCCTTGCGGCTGCTTTTTTCTGTGCTTACCGAACGAATATGCAAAATGGAATAAACGGACTCACAAACCTGTTTGCAGCGTTTAGGGGATGGTCTGCGTCCTAAACGAACGAAAACACAAAAAGTGATATATCTCGCTTGCGCTCGATGTGATATGTTTGCCTTACGGCAAACGTGATATTTTTCGCTGACGCGAAAAGTGATATTATATTCGTTCCTTCACTCGTCCGCAGGACGAATATCACTGCAAAGCAATATCACTCGACCGAAGGTCGAATATAACTCGTTCCGAAGGAACGAATATAGTTGAAAAAACCTCGTCTTTCGACGAGGTTTTTTCTGGTACGCCCGACAAGATTCGAACTTGCGACCTTCAGAGTCGGAGTCTGACACTCTATCCAACTGAGCTACGGGCGCATACGTGCCGCTTCTCCGCGACAGCCCTGCTATTATAGCAGGTGTTGCGCCGTTTGTAAAGGGAAACGGCGGCATTTTTTCGCAGCTTTTTTTCGCAAGCCCCTTCCTGTTCTTTCGCAAGCCAGTCCAAAACAGATTGTTAAAAAAGTTGACAAGTTGTTCTGTCTGCGGTACAATGGGCACAATGATATTACCGTTATCCTCGTGGTGCGGCTGCGGCTGCGCCACCAATTTTACGACAGAAAAGGCAGGCTGTTATATGAAAAAGCAAAAAATCTCCGATGCGGTGATTCACCGTCTGCCCCGCTACTACCGCTATCTGGACGATCTGTTCAACAAGGGCGTGGTGCGTATCTCCTCCAACTCCCTGGGGGATAAAATGGGCATCACCGCCTCCCAAATCCGCCAGGATTTAAGCTGCTTCGGCGAGTTCGGCCAGCAGGGCTACGGCTACAACGTGGCGGAGCTCCGCGCCGAGATTGCCCACATTCTGGGCATTGACCTGGGCCACCGGCTCATCATCGTGGGCGCTGGCCATCTGGGCCACGCCCTGCTGCAAAACTTTGACTTCGCCAAAGCCGGCTTCCAGGTGGACTCCGCCTTTGACATCTCCCCCGACCTGGTGGGCACCACCATCCGGGGCGTCACCATCCGTTCCATGGCGGAGCTGGAGAGCTACGTGGAGCTGAACCGGCCCATCGTGGCGGTGCTGACGGTGCCTCAGAACGTGGCCCAGTCCCTGGCCGACAAGCTGATCGGCCTGGGCATCCGGGGCTTCTGGAACTTCACCAACGTGGAGCTGTCCACCGCCGTGCCCGACGTGTATTTCGAGAACATCCACTTTGTGGACACCCTGCTGACCCTGGGCTATCGCATCTCCCACCGGGGGTGAGGCACACATTTGCGGCCGTCACATACTATGGAATGAGACCCCAATGCGGGGCCAAACTTCATAGGAGGTCGCAAATATGTGTAATTCTAATTCCTGCTTCGGTGGCAACAACTGGATCATCATCCTGATCATCCTCCTGCTGTTCTGCGGCAACGGCAACGGCTGCGGCAATAACTGCGGCTGCAACAACTGCGGCTGCAACGACAACAACTGCGGCTGCTGCTGAAGGCATAACGAAAAGCGCCCCCCACGGGGCGCTTTTTTTATACTGGCAGCCCAGGGGAAAATATGGTATACTGGCCCGGAAATGAGGTGACAGCCATGGACATGGAGACCCTGCGTCATTATTTCAGTCAGAGAACGCCCACGCTGCAGCAGCTGCAAGGCGAATCCGCCGTGCTGGTGCCGCTGGTGGAAAAGGACGGTGTGTGGCACCTGCTGTATGAGGTGCGCAGCAGCACCATCCGCCAGGGCGGCGAGGTGTGCTTCCCCGGCGGCCACCGGGAACCGGGCGAATCCATTGTGGACTGTGCCCTGCGGGAGACCCGGGAGGAACTGGGCATCAACCCTGCCCACATAGAGGTGCTGGGCCGGCTGGACTATCTCTATCTCCGGGGGGACAGGCTGCTGTACCCGGTGCTGGGGCGGCTGGATGGCGAGGCGCTGACGGAAATGCGCCCCTCCTGCGCCGAGGTAGCGGACACGTTTCTCGTGCCCCTCCCCTGGCTGCGGGACAACCCGCCCGTCTTCTACCGCAACGTCCAGCCCATGGAGCTGCCGGGCTTCCCGGCGGAGGAGGTGGGCATCGGCCCCGACTACCCCTGGCGGCCCCACTACACGGAGGTGCCGGTGTACCGTGGTCTCCCCTACCCCCTCTGGGGCCTGACAGCCCGCATCACCTGGTGGCTGATGGAAACACTGCAACAACAAAAAGCCGCGCTGTAAAGCGCGGCTTTTTACCTGTCAAAAACGGCCATTCCGTTTTTTGACAGGCTCACTCCCAGTCCTTCCACACCTCGGGGCAGTAGCCCACGGTGGCCTGTTTGCCGTTGCGGACGATGGGCGTTTTCAGCAGCTGCTGGTTTTCCAGCACCTTGTCCAGCTGCTGTGCCGGCACCAGATACCGCACCAGGGCCAGTGTCTGCTGATCCTTGGCATCGTTGTCCAGCACCTTGTCCAGCCCCTTCACCGCCTGGCAGACCGACGTCAGCTCTCCCCGGCTCATCCCCTTTTCCTTCAGATCGATAAACTGGAATTTCACCCGGCGCTCCTTGAAGTAGCGCTGGGCCTTTTTCGTGTCGAAACACTTATTGGTGCCGAAAATCTGAATATTCACCGCGTTTTCCTCCTAATTTGTACTCACAGCACCACCGGAACAGGATGGCGGATGGTCAGCGTGTCCGGCGTCACGGCGCAGTCATAGGCCGCCACCTCCACCCCCGCTGCGGCGGCGTGGCGCAGCGCCTCCCCAAAGGCGGGGTGGGTCGCGTCGTTGGGGGCGAAGTCCACCACGTCCGCCATCTGAATGACGAAGAACACCGTGGCCCGGTGGCCCTCCGCCACCGCCCGTTCCAGCTCCCGCAGGTGCTTGATGCCCCGCTCCGTGGGGGCGTCGGGGAAGCGGGTGTGGCCCCCCTCCTCCAGCGTCACGCCCTTTACCTCCACCAGGTGGCGTCCCGCCGGCGTGGTGAGGCAGAAATCCAGCCTGGACTGGCCGTAGGCGAACTCGGGGCGCACGTCTGCGGCGGCGGGATCAAAGGCCTTGGCAAACTCGGCAAATACCCGGTTGGGGGCCTGGGCGTCCATGTTGATGAGCCGCCCGCTCTTTTCCACGGCGATTAAATCGTAGGCCGTCTTGCGGTTGGGATTGGCGCTGCGCGCCACGTACACCGTGGCCCCCGGCACCAGCAGCTCCCGGCACCGGCCCGTGTTCTTCACGTGCACCACCGTGTCCGCGCCGTCGATTGCCACGTGGGCGATAAACCGGTTGGGCCGGGAGAGGAACCGCCCCTCCCTCACCTGTCCGTACTGCATCCGTCACCCCTCCCTTTCCCGCCTATTCTACCATGTTCACCCCGCCTTGGAAAGGGATTTTTACGGTCTTTTGTCCACATCTGCCGAACCGCTGTGAAATAGCACAATCCACACCTTATTAATTGTAGCATTTGTGACTTGTATCTGTCGGCAACATCTGTTATACTATTAACAATCAGATTTTAAGATGGGAGGGATTTGAATCGCATGGACTATTCCAATCTGTTTGTGTGCCTGATGGGTATCTGCACGGTGTTTATCGGCCTGATTTGCATCATCGTTCTGGTGTCTGCCATGAGCGCGGTTGTGCGTGCCACCGATAAGGCCCTGGCAAAGCCTGCCCCCGCCGTGACGGCAGTTCCCGCCGCCCCCGGTGACCAGGTATCCCCCGCGATGGTAGCCGCCGTGTCCGCCGCCATTGCCGAGGAGATGGGCACTGACATCAGCGCGATCCGCATCGTATCTTTCAAAAAAGTGTAAAAAAGAGGAGAAAAACACATGAAAAAGTATAGAGTTAACGTAAACGGCACCGCCTATGAGGTGGAGATTGAAGAGCTGACCGGCGCTGCTGCCGCCGCCCCTGCCGCCGCCCCCGCTCCCGCTGCTGCCCCTGCCGCCCCTGCCGGCGGTGAGGCCATCAACGCCCCCATGCCTGGCAACATCCTGGCCGTCAACGTCAAGGCCGGCGACGCCGTGAAGAAGGGCCAGGTGCTGATGGTGCTGGAGGCCATGAAGATGGAGAACGAGATTATGTGCCCCCGGGACGGCAAGGTCGTCTCCGTGGCCGTCACCAAGGGTGCCACGGTGGAGTCCGGTGCGGCCCTGTGCGTGATCGCCTGACGGTTTACCCGTAAGGAGGTCCTAAGATGCAAGCCATATTGAATTTCTGCGCCCAGACCGGCTTTTTCCAGTTCTTCCAGGGCGACAACTGGAAGTGCGCCATCATGATTTTGGTGGCCTGCGTACTGCTGTTCCTGGGTATTGCGAAAAAGTTTGAGCCGCTGCTGCTGGTGCCTATCGCCATCGGCATGCTGGTCACCAACCTGCCCGGCGCCGGTATGTACCACGAGATTCTTTTCGCCGGCGGCCACGTCCACTGGGATCTGTTCGGCGGCGCACCCATTACCGCCGAGTTCCTGGCTGAGATGCAGGCTCTGGGCGTGTCCGACGCCGTTTTGAGCAGCGTCGCGGTAGGTCAGAGCATCAGCATCGGCCTGATCGATATTCTCTACTTAGGCATTAAGCTGGGCATTTATCCCTGCCTCATCTTCATGGGCGTGGGCGCCATGACCGACTTCGGCCCGCTGATTGCCAACCCCAAGAGCCTGCTGCTGGGCGCTGCCGCTCAGCTGGGTATCTTCATGACCTACGTGGGCTGCCGCCTCAGCGGCCTGTTCACCGGCGCGGAGGCTGCCTCCGTGGGCATCATCGGCGGCGCCGACGGCCCCACCGCCATCTTCGTCACCGCCATGCTGGCCCCTGCTCTGCTGGGCCCCATCGCCGTGTCGGCCTACTCCTATATGGCCCTGGTGCCGGTGATTCAGCCCCCCATCATGAAGCTGCTCACCACCGAGAAGGAACGTCAGATCGTCATGAAGCCTCTGCGTGAGGTCAGCAAGAAGGAGAAGATTTTCTTCCCCGTGGTGGTCACCATCTTTGTGGCCCTGCTGGTGCCCTCCGCTGCCCCGCTGATCGCCTGTCTGATGCTGGGCAACCTGTTCAAGGAGTGCGGCGTCACCGAACGCCTCAGCAAGGCGGCCCAGAACGAGCTGATGAACATCGTCACCATCTTCCTGGGCGTGTCCGTGGGTGCCACCGCCACCGGCGCCACCTTCCTCAGCCCCAAGACCCTGGCCATTATGTGCATGGGCGTGGTGGCCTTCGGCTTCGGCACCGCAGGCGGCGTGCTGCTGGCTAAGTTCATGAACCTGTTCCTGAAGGAAAAGATCAATCCCCTCATCGGCTCCGCCGGCGTGTCCGCCGTGCCGATGGCCGCCCGCGTCAGCCAGAAGGTGGGCCAGGAGTACAATCCCGGCAACTTCCTGCTGATGCACGCCATGGGCCCCAACGTGGCCGGCGTCATCGGCTCCGCCATCGCCGCGGGCGTGCTGATCTCCCTGTTCGGTTAAGGAGGAATCGTGTAATGGAATTTTTGTCTAATAAGCCCCTGCTGATCACTGATACCATTCTCCGTGACGCCCACCAGTCCCAGGCGGCCACCCGCATGACCATCGACGACATGCTGCCCGCTCTGGAGCTGCTGGACAGCATCGGCTACTACTCTCTGGAGTGCTGGGGCGGCGCCACCTTCGACGCCTGCATGCGCTTTTTGAATGAGGACCCCTGGCAGCGTCTGCGCACCATCCGCAGCCACGTGAAGAACACCAAGCTGCAGATGCTGTTCCGCGGCCAGAACATCCTGGGCTACAAGCACTACGCCGACGACGTGGTGGACGCTTTCTGCGCCAAGTCCATTGAAAACGGCATCGACATCATCCGCATCTTCGACGCCCTCAACGACGTCCGCAACCTGGAGCAGGCCATCAAGTCCACCAAGAAGTACGGCGGCCAGGTGGAGGCCACATTGTCCTACACCATCTCCCCCATCCATGACGAGGCTTACTTCGTGAAGCTGGCCAAGGAGCTGGAGCAGATGGGCGCCGACTCCATCTGCATCAAGGATATGGCCAACCTCCTGCTGCCCATGGACGCCTACTCCCTGGTGAAAGCCCTGAAGGACACCGTGAAGGTGCCCATCCACCTCCACACCCACAACACCACCGGCACCGGCGACATGGTGTATCTCATGGCGGCCTATGCCGGCGTGGACATCGTGGACACCGCCCTGTCCCCCCTGGCCAACGGTACCTCCCAGCCCGCCACCGAGTCCCTGGTGGCTACGCTGAAGGGCACCGCCCGTGACCCCGGCCTGAGCCTTGACAAGATGAGCGACGCCGCCGTTCACTTCCGCAAGGTGGCCCAGCGGCTGCAGGATGCCGGCAACCTGAACCCCAAGGTGCTGCGTGTGGACACCAACACCCTGCGCTACCAGGTGCCCGGCGGCATGCTGTCCAACCTGATTTCCCAGCTGAAAGAGGCCGGCAAGGAGGACAAGTATTACGACGTGCTGGCGGAGATTCCCCGGGTCCGCAAGGACTTTGGCTATCCTCCCCTGGTGACCCCCTCCTCCCAGATTGTGGGCACCCAGGCCGTGATGAACGTGATCCTGGGCGAGCGGTACAAGACCTTCCCCAAGGAGTCAAAGGCCATGCTGCGCGGCGAATACGGCCAGCTCCCCGGCGAGGTGAACAACGAGGTCCGTGCCAAGGCCGGCATCGCCCCCGAGGATGTCATCACCTGTCGCCCCGCCGATCTGCTGGAGCCGGAGCTGGAGAAGTACCGGGCCGAGTTCAAGGATCTGGCCAAGTCCGACGAGGACGTGCTGAGCCTGGCTCTGTTCCCCCAGGTGGCCCCCAAGTTCCTGCAAAAGCGGGATAATCCCACTCCTGCAGAGCCTGCTGCCCCTGCCGCCCCCGCCAAGGCCGCCGATCCCAACGCCGTCCGGGAGCTGTACGTGGAGTACAAGTTCTGATTATCCCCCCATCGATACGAAACGCCCTGCCATAGTGGCAGGGCGTTTTTTATCTGTTGCAAAACGCGGCACAGCCTGCGCTGCGCCGCGTCTGCTTTGCTATTCCGGTTTACCGCACCCGGGGAATCAGCAGCATCCGGTCGGTGGCGTCCCCCTCCAGTTGGTTGTTCTGGCGGATGGCGTCCATGTCGGTGTGATACTGCTTTGCCACGTCCCACAGCGTCTCCTCCGGCCGCATCCGGCGCAAAATCAGGCTGGGCATGGGGCCGCCGCGCTGGGCCTCCTCCATGGTCACCGCTGTCAGGCCGTTGACGGTGAGCCGCTCCTCCCAGGTGAGGGCAAAGGTCACCGGCACCCGGATCTGGCACACGCCGCTGCACTGCACCGTCACCGGGCAGCACCGGGCGGAGGCCGTGCCCCGCATCTCCTCCACCGGCACCGTCACCTCCTCGGTGCGGCCCACGGTGATGGGGCTGCCGCTCTCGTCCAGATACAGCGCCTGCCACCGGATAGCTGTCCGAAGCACGCTGCGGCCCGCCTCCACTGTGGAGGTCACCGGCGCGCACTCCAACGCCGTCACATACACAAAGGGCGCCCCGGCGTCCAGCTCCAGGCGGCTCACCGCCTCCTGCATCAGCTCCGTTTCCGGCTCATCCAGATGCACCGTCACAGGCCGCTGCTCCAAGTGGGTGTTGTACCGCACGCTGTACAGATCCGCGATATAGCTGACGGTCTTTCGCTGATAGGCCCGGATGGCCAGGCTGATCTGGGCCGTGACGCTGATGCCCCCGGCATTGTCCCGGCGCAGCGCCCGGGCGTCCGCTGCCGTCAGCGTGGGCAGCACCACCAGCTCGCTGTCCTCGGCAAGTCCGGCCCCATCTACCACGTCCGAGAAGGGCAGCGCTCCCTCCCAGTAGTCCGCCAGCGCGTCGCCGCTGCGGTACAGCGAGCGCATCAGCAGCTCGCCCTTCACCATCAGTTTGCCGCCCAGCCGCTGCACCTGCTGCACCTGGGGGCACAGGTGGTACACAAGCAGTTCCTCCGGCACCTTGCCCGCCGGCAGCGCCGCCTCGCCGGTGAAGCTGATTTCCTGCTCCGCCACGCCGGTGAGCAGCGGCAGCGTGATTTCCTCCCGCTTCACCCGCAGCGTGGGCTCCGGCTCCACCCCCACGCACAGCGACGACTGCTGGGGCCGGAAGGTGTGTGCGGTAATCTCCGGCACCAGCCGGATGTGGAGCCGCCGGGACGTGACGGCCCGGGCCTCCAGCATCACCACACGCCCGGTGACGAACACCGTCCCTCCGCTGCCCATCTGCTCCTCCATCCGGGCCGAAAAGGGCACCGACACCGTCAGGCTTTTCAGCCCCGCCGACTCCTCGGAGGTGTACAGCACTGTCACCTTCACCGTCCCGGCCACAGTGTAGCGGTCCTCCGCAGGGATTTTTTCCTGCACAAACAGCTCCCCCACCGCCTCCACAATGCGGCTCATGTCCGGGCAATACTCCGGGATGGCGGTTTCCAACGTCTCCTCGTGGGTGACGGCGTGACTCTCCAAGCTCTCGAAATAGGTAATGTCCTCAAATTGCAAGCCCAGTTCCATAGCAGTATCCTCTCATTCTGTAATGGTACTGCCAAGATATGAGCCTCCGCTCCCAATTATGCGCCCACGCCGAAGATGGTGCGCAGTACCCCCCGCAACAGCCGGGGCGCTTTCCAGACTACGATACGCATTTTCGCTACCTCCTGTCCCGTAATAAGGCGATGCCGCAGACAATCAGCAAAAGGGCGACCAGCACCGTCAAAAAGCCCACCGGGAAAATACAGGCGATGAGAATTCCCGCCCCCAGCGCCACCGCCATCACCGCAATGCAGCAGTTTCCGCCTCGTCGCCACATGGCCCAGTCCCCCTTTCCACTCCATCCTATGTGGAGAAGCGCCCCGGGGTGAAGGCCTGCGGCCACAGAAAAGGCGGGGTCGCCCCCGCCTTTCTTCCGTTATTTCTGCTGCCAGTCCTTCAAATCCTTCAGTTCGTTCCACAGCCGCACATAGCTTTCGTGGCGCTGCCGGGGGATGGCCCCGTCCCGCACCGCCTGCAACACGGCGCAGCCCTTCTCCTTCACGTGCTGGCAGCCCACAAAGCGGCAGCCGTCCAGGTAGGGTGCAAACTCCGGGAACGTCTCCGGCAGATGGCATTTCAGCTCCCAATCCACCTCCTGGGCGTCAAAGGAGGAGAAACCCGGCGTGTCGATGACCCAGGTGTCGTCCCCCAGGGGGAACAGTTCCGTGTGTCGTGTGGTGTGGCGGCCCCGGCCCAGGGCCTTGCTCACCTCGCCGGTGGGCAGGGCAAAATCGGGGCACAGGGCGTTTAAGATGCTGGACTTGCCCACGCCGGAGTTGCCGGTAAATACGTTCAGCTTGCCCCGGATGGCGGCGCGCAGCCCGTCCAGCCCCTCCCCCGTGGCGGCGCTGACCCGGACCACCGGAATGGCGGAGTGGGAATAAATCTCATAGAGGTCGTCCGCCCTGTCCAAATCCGTCTTATTCAGCACCAGCAGCACCCGGGCGCCCTTCAGCGCGGCGATGGCGCTGATGCGGTCGATGAGATAAGGGTCTGTCACCGGGATGGCGCCGGAGGCAATCATCACCAACTGGTCAATGTTGGCGGCAGCCGGCCGGGTAAACACGTTGGTGCGGGGCAAAATCGCCTCCACCACGCCCTCGCCGTCGCCTAAGGCCTGCACCTCCACCCGGTCGCCCACCAGGGGGCTCATGCCCTCCCGGCGGAACTTGCCCCGGGCCCGGCACCGCAGCACCGTCTCGCCGGTATTCACATAATAGAAGCCGCTGAGGGCTTTCTCAATTCTCCCGCTGCTCAAAAGGTGATCTCCACTTCTTCCGTGCGGATGCCGTCAAAGGAGGCGTAGGCCTTCGCCGTGGTGCCCACAAGGCCGGTGTAGTCGTAGCCTACCGGGTCCTCCGGGTTGGGGCTCTCCAGGTACGTAGTCTCCACCAGTTCGCCGTCCAGGTAGAACTCCGCCCGCACCGACGCCTTGCCGGCCAGCGTCTCCGGCACCTGATAGAGCACTGAATAGGTGCTGTAATCGCCGCTGACGGTGAATATAATCTCCGTGCCGCCGCTGACCTCCGTATCAGCGGGGATGCTCTGGTCAATCACCTGACCGGAGGCGTATTCGCTGTACTGGTACACCGGCCGTCCCACCACCAGGCCCATCTGCTGGGCGGTCTGGGTGGCCTGCTGCAGCGTCATGCCCGCAAAGGGTATCACCATAATCGTATCCGGCCCCTTGCTGACGGCCAGCGTCACGGTGTCGCCCTCGTGGAGCTCCGTACCGGCGGCGGGGAATGAGGCAATCACGTCGCCCATGGGATAGTCGTTGGAGGCATACTCCTCCGACAGAATGGTAAGGTTCAGCCCCAGATTTTGCAGTTGGATTTTGGCGTTCTGGTAGGACAGGCCCTCCAGGTTGGGCAGCAGCGTCGGCTGCACCTCCGCGCACACCACCACCTTGATCTCCAGGTTGCTTTTACGCATGGTGCCGGCGCCGGGGTCCTGGGCAATAATCTGCCCCGGCAGGTAGTTGGCATCCTCCCGTGTGCCGGTGACGGTGATGGTAAACACGTCCCGAATCCGCTCCAGGCTTTGGGCCTCCTCTACGGTGTAGCCCAGGATATTAGGCACCTCGTAGGAGCCGGAATGGTTCTCCCCGCTCTCACCGAAGCTGCCCAAAATCGTGGTGAACAGCAGTACAATCAGTGCCACCGCCGCTGCGATGCCCACCACGGCGAGCACGGTCTTCTGCTGCGCCGTCACGCCCTGCTTCTTCTTGCCGCTGTCGGTGTGCTGCTTCTGCTCGGCCTGCTTAATCTGGGCCACGGGCACCGGCATGGTGGGCTCGTCGTCCACCACCGGCTTCATCTCCGAGCGGATGTAGTCCAGGTCCACCTGGGGGTCCTTCCGGATTTTTTCCAAGTCCTCCGCCATGGCGTCGGCGGTGGGATATCGCTTGTCCAGATCCGGGTTCATGGCTTTCAGGCAAATCAGCTCCATGGGCTCGGGGATGGAGGCGTTGATCTCCCGGGGATTCAGCGGCATGCTGGACAGGTGCTGAATGGCCACGCTCACCGGGTTGTCGCCCTCAAAGGGCAGCCGCCCCGTCAGCATCTCATAGAGCACCACGCCGGCGCTGTAAATATCGCTGCGCTCGTCCACCCGGTCGCCCCGGGCCTGCTCGGGTGAGATGTAGTGCACGCTGCCCAATGCCTCCTGGGCCAGGGTGTTGCTGGCGTCGGCAAGGCAGGCGATGCCGAAGTCGGCCACCTTCACGCTGCCGTCCCGCAGCACCATAATGTTTTGGGGCTTGATGTCCCGGTGGATAATGCCCCGGCTGTGGGCGTGGGAGAGGCCGTGGGTAATCTGCAGGATGAAGTGCAGCGCCTCCCGCCAGTCCATCTGACCCCGGCGCTCCATATACTGCTTCAGCGTGATGCCGTCAATCAGCTCCATCACAATGTATTCAATGCCCTCAAAGGAGGACACGTCGTACACGGAGACGATATTGGCATGGCTGAGCTGTGCCACCGCCAGGGACTCGTCCCGGAACCGGCGGCGGAACTCGGCGTTTTCCGCCAGGTCGCTTTTCAGCGTCTTCACCGCCACCAGGCGGTTCAGCCGCAAATCCTTTCCCTTATATACATTGGACATGCCGCCGGTGCCGATGAGCTCCAAAAGCTGATACCGGTTATCCAGCAGCTTCCCGATATAGGATTCCATTGCCTATCCTCTCCTTTCCTCAGTTTTGCAGCAGCACCACGGTGACATTGTCCGGGGCGCCGTTATCCTTGGCGATTTGCAGCAGCCGTTCCAAACAGCCCTCCACATCCTCGCTGTGAATGGCCTCAAAGAGCATCTCCTGCTCCGACACGGTGTTCACCAGCCCGTCGGTACACAGCAGGATATACTCGCCCTTCTGCCACGGTTCCTCAAAAATGTCGGCGCGCACCTTGGCGTCGGGCCCCAGGGCGCGGGTAATCAGGTTGCGGCTGGGATGGTGCTTGGCCTCCGCCGCCGTAATCTGGCCGCTGTCCACCATATTCTGCACCACGCTGTGGTCCCGGGTGATCTGGCTGATGCCGCCGGGGGTGATGTGATAGGCCCGGCTGTCGCCCACGTTGCAGCAAAGCACCTTGTCCTCGCCGCACACGGCGCCCACCAGCGTGGTGCCCATCTTCTCCAGGGCAGGGTCCACAACGGCCGCCTGGCGAATGGCCAGGTTGGCCATGGTGACGCCCCGGAACATGGCGTGGCGCATCTCCTTCACGCCCATGCCGGGGCGCAGCAGCTCATGGAGTTGCTCTACAAAGGCGGACACCGCCGTCATGCTGGCCACGTGGCCGCCGCTGGTGCCGCCCATGCCGTCGCATACCACGGCCCACTGCCAGCCGCCGTCACAGCCGATGGCAAAGGCGTCCTCATTTTCCTCCCGGACCAGGCCCGTATCCGTGATGCCCCAGGCTTTCATCGCTTGCCTTCCTCCTCCATGGCCTTGCGGCGCAGTTGGCCGCAGCTGGCGTCAATATCCCCGCCCAGGCTGCGCCGCACCGTGGCGGTGATGCCGTGGGACTCCAACCGTTTCTGGAACGCCGCCACCCTGCGGCTGGGCTTAAACGGGCTCTCCACCACGTCGTTGAGCGGAATGAGATTCACATGGCCCGGCATGCCCTTGATGCGCTTGGCAATCAGGTCCGCCTGCCAGTCGTTGTCGTTGACGCCGTCAATCATGGCGTATTCAAAGCTGATGCGCCGCCCGGTCTTTTGAAAATACCGGTGGCAGGCGGCAAACAGCTCCTCCACATCGTATGCCTTGTTCACCGGCATAATACGGCTGCGGGTCTCGCTGTCCGGTGCGTGGAGGGACACCGACAGCGTAAGCTGCAAGTTCAAATCCGCCAGGGCGTCGATGCCGGGCACCACGCCGCAGGTGGACAGGCTGATATGGCGCATGCCGATGTTCATGCCCTCCGGGTGGTTCACCAGCTCCAGAAACCGCAGCACGTTTTCCCGGTTGTCCATGGGCTCGCCGATGCCCATCAGCACGATGTTGGAGATATCCCGTCCGCTGTCCAGTTGGGTAAACAGCACCTGGTCCAGCATCTCCGAGGGCGTCAGATCCCGTACCTTCCCGGCGATGGTGCTGGCGCAAAAGGCGCAGCCCATGCGGCAGCCCACCTGGCTGGAGATGCACACGGTGTTGCCGTGGTGATACTGCATCAGCACCGTTTCAATGCAGTTGCCGTCCCCCAGCCGCCACAGGTATTTGATGGTGCCGTCCAGGGCGCTCTCCTGCCGCCGGGCCACGGTGGGGGCGGTGATATAGCAAGCCTCCGCCAGCTTCTGCCGCAGGGCCTTGGACAGGTTGCTCATGTCCTCAAAGGACGTAACGCCCCTGTGAAGCCAGGTAAACACCTGTCTGCCCCGGAAGGCGGGCTCGCCCCATCCGTGCAGCAGGTCGGTGATTTCCTCCATTGTGAGGGATTTAATGTCAATCATAGGTTCCTCTTATTCCGCCCGTTTCCGCAGGCGGCAGATGTAAAAGCCGTCGGTGCCGTGGCGCTGGGGCCACAGGGTAATGCTGCCGTCGCACTGTCCCAAAGGCTGGGGCAGGGTAAACGGCTCCCGGCAAAAGTCGGGGTGGTCCGCCAAAAAGGCGTCCACCACGCCGTCGTTCTCCTGGGGCAGCACCGTGCAGGTGGAGTACACCAGCACGCCGCCGGGCCGCACGTAGGTGGCGCCGTTGTCCAGAATGGCCCGCTGCACCGTCGGCAGCTTGTCCAGCTCCTTGGGGTCCTTATAGCGG
This sequence comes from uncultured Clostridia bacterium, assembly GCA_946412355.1. Lineage (GTDB taxonomy): Bacteria > Bacillota > Clostridia > Oscillospirales > Oscillospiraceae > Vescimonas. Next base: position 81,934 of record CAMKGX010000001.1, on the reverse strand, counting down.
ATATCCGGCTTCTTGCGGATGATGCCCAGGCCGGAGCAGGGCACGTCCGCCACCACGATGTCCGCCTTTTCCACCCAGGCGGCGTGGTTCTCCCGGCCGTCGGCCAGGGCCGTGCGCATGGAACGGATGCCCAGACGAGCCGCGCCGCTCTCCATCAGCTTCAATTTGTGTGGGTGGATGTCGCAGCTTAAAATGTCGCCCTTATCCCCCATAGCCATGGCCAGCGCAAAGGACTTGCCCCCCGGCGCGGCGCACATGTCCAGCACCCGGTCAGTACTCTCCGGCGATGCCACCGCCGCCACCAGCTTGGCTGCGGCGTCCTGCACCATGAAGTGACCCTTTTGGAAGGCTTCCAGCCTCTCCAAATCGCCGGTGCCGCTGATGGTGAAGCAGCCCGGCAGCCAGGGGTGGGGCTCCGCCGCCACGGAGGCGGCGTGCAGCTCCTTTTGCAGCGCCTCGGGGGTGGTGCAGAGGGTGTTGGTCTGGATGGTGGTGGGCACGATCTCGTTGTCCAGCCGGAGAAAGGCCTCCGCCTCCTCCCGGCCCAGCAGCGCCAACAGCCGCTCCACCAGCCACTTGGGATGGCTGTGCCGAATAGACAGGTACGCGGCCTCGTCGTCCCGGGGCAAGGGAGGCATGTCCAGCCAGTTGGTGACGAATTTCCGCAGCACGGCGTTCACCATGCCCGCGGCCTTGGGGCGGCCCCACCGCCGGGTCATGTCCACCGCCTCGCTGACGGCGGCGTGGTGGGGAATCTTATCCATAAACAAAATCTGATACCCGCCCATGCGGAGAATATTCAGAATCAGCGGCTCCAGATGGCCGGGCCGCTGGGAGCACCACACACCGATGTAGTAGTCCAGCAGCAGCCGGTTCTGGATGACGCCGTAGGCAAGGCGCGTAGCCAGGGCGGCGTCCCGGCTGTCCAGCCCGTTTTTGGCGATGGTGCGCTTCAGGCTGCCGTCGGACCAGGCGTTGGCCCGGTCGATTTGCAGCAGCACCTCCAGCGCCGTATCCCGGGCGCCGGGCTTTTCCGGCCGCCTCATAGGGTAATGGGGTGGCCCGCCAGGTAGGCGGCGGCAGCCATCCGCTTGCCGCCCTCGGGCTGCAGCTCCGTAATACGCAGCACCCGCCCGTCGCCGCAGGCCACGGCAATGCCCTTCTTATCGGCAGCCACAATGGTGCCGGGTGCGGCAGAGGTCTCCTCACCCACCTGGGTGCGGAACACCTTCACCGTCTTGCCCTGCAGCGCCATGGTGGCGCAGGGCCAGGGGATCAGCCCCCGCACCTGGTTGTGGAGGTCCTGGGCGCTGCGGGTGAAGTCCATGGGCGACAGCGTCTTGTCCAGCATGGGGGCGTATGTGCTGCGGCTGTGGTCCTGGGGCGTCCGCGTCACGGTGCCCCGGCCCATATCCGCCACCACCTCCACCAGTGTTTTGGCCCCCAGCTCCGCCAGCCGCGCCGTCAGCTCCTGGGCGTCCTCGTCGGGGTCGATGGCGGTCTCGGCGCAGCGGATGATGTCGCCGGCGTCCAGCTCTTTTGCCATATACATAATGGTGTCGCCGGTGACGGTCTCGCCGTTCAAAATAGCCCAGTTGATGGGGGCCGCGCCCCGGTATTTTGGCAGAATGGAGGAGTGTACGTTGATGGCGCCGTAGGGTGCCGCCTGCAAAATCTCCTCCGGCAGAATCCGGCCATAGGCCGCCACCACAATCAGCTCCGGCTGCAGCTCCTGCACGATGGCCAGCGCCGTGCCGTCCTTCATCTTCAAGGGCTGAAAAACGGGCAGATTCTGTGTCAAGGCATATTCCTTTACAGGTGGCGGTGTCATTTTGTGCCCCCGGTTTTTGGGCTTGTCAGGCTGGGTGAACACGCCGCAGATCTCATGCCCCGCCTCCACCAGCGCCCGCAGGGAGGCCACGGCGAAGTCCGGCGTGCCCATAAACAGAATACGCATCAGTTCTCCTCTTCCTCCTGCCGGCGGATATACTCCTCCAGCTCTTCCTCGGTCAGCAGATGGTCCGTGTGCTCCACGAACAAATGGCCGTCCAGATGCTCGATCTCATGGCAGAAGCACCGGGCGGTAAGGCCCTCGTCCTCGGCCTCAAACCAGTTGCCGTCCCGGTCCTGGGCCCGCACCCGCACGAAGTTGGGCCGGGTCACCTCGCCGTACTTGCCGGGCACGCTGAGGCAGCCCTCCAGGCCGGTCTGCTCCCCCTCGGTGTAGATAATCTCCGGGTTTACCAGCTCCAAAATCTCCTCATCCTCGTTCATCACCACGCACACCCGGCGCAGCACCCCCACCTGGGGCGCCGCCAGACCCACGCCGCCGGAGTCGATGAGCGTGTCGGTCATGTCGTCCAGCAGCGTATGCAGCCGGTCGTTAAACTCTGTCACCGGGCGGCATTTTTTCTTCAAAATCTCGTCGCCCTGCAAAACAATCTTTCGTAAAGCCATATTCACACCTCAATCCATCAGATTGCAATCCGCAAAAAGATGCAGTTCACGGTTTTCCTTCTGCTGCGAAAAGGCCACCAGATAGGCGGCAATCAGCGAGCGCAGCGTCTTGTCATTCTTTCCCGCCACGGTAATGCGGTAGCGGTAGCGCATGTTCACCCGCACCACCGGATAGGGCGCCGGGCCGATGACCCGCACCCCGGCATACAGAGGCTTTTCCACCTCCCGGCACAGGCTGTCCCGCAGCCGCACCGCAGCGCGCAGCACCTGTCCCTCGTCCATGCCGGTGACGGTCAGCCGGAACAAATCCGCAAAGGGCGGCTCATGGCGCATCTGCCGCAGGCGGCATTCGCCCTCATAAAACCGGTCGTAATTCTGCTCCGCCGCGGAGAGAATCACCTCGTTTTCCGGCGTAAAGGTCTGGATCACCGCCCTGCCCGCCTTCTCGCCCCGGCCTGCCCGGCCCACCACCTGGGTCAGCAGGCTGAAGGTGCGCTCCGCCGCCCGGTAATGGTCCACGTACAGGCCCATGTCCGCCGCCAGCACACCCACCAGAGTCACATTTTCAAAATCCAGCCCCTTGGCCACCATCTGGGTGCCCAGCAGGATGGGTATTTTCTCCTCATCAAAGCGGCGCAAAATGGCCTCGTGGCCGCTGCCCACCGTGTCGGCGTCCATCCGCAGCACCTCCACACCGGGGAAAAGCTGCGCCAGCTCCTCCGCCGCCTTCTGGGTGCCCACACCCACCTGCTTCATAGCGCTGCCGCAGTGGGGGCAAATCGCCTCCGCCGGCTCTGAATAGCCGCAGTAGTGGCACATCATCCGCCCGTTGGCGCTGTGATAGGTGAGATACACGCTGCACCGGGGGCACTGGGGCACGTAGCCGCAGCTTGGGCACACCACCTCACGGCTGGCCCCCCGGCGGTTGAGAAAGAGAATACTCTGCTCCCCCCGGGAGAGGTTTTCCGCCAGCTCCCGCCGCAATTCCTCACTGATGCAGCCCACGTTGCCCCGCTTCAGCTCCTGCCGCATGTCGGCGATAATCACCCGGGGCAGCCGCTGGTCGTTATAGCGCCGCCGGAGCTGCTCCCACCGGTACTCCCCGTGGCGGGCCAGCCACGCCGTCTCCACCGTGGGGGTGGCGCTGCCCAGCAGCAGCCGGGCCCCCTCCTGGGCGCAGCGGAACTTGGCCACGTCCCTGGCGTGGTAGCTGGGGGCGGTCTCCGACTCATAGGAGCTCTCCTGCTCCTCGTCCAGCACAATGAGGCCGATGTTGGCAAGGGGCGCAAACACGGCGCTGCGGGTGCCCAGCACGATGTGGGCCTCCCCCCGGCGGATGCGCTTCCACTGGTCGTACCGCTCCGTCATGGGAAGGGCGCTGTGCAGAAGGGCCACCTCGTCGCCGAAATAGGCGGAAAAGCGATCCATCATCTGGGGCGTCAGGGCAATCTCCGGTACCAGAATCATCACCGACTTGCCCTGCGCCAGCAGCGCCTGGGCCAGGCGGATATACACCAGCGTCTTGCCGCTGCCGGTGACGCCCTGCAACAGCGTCACCCCCGCCTCCCCCGTCTGGGACAGCACGTGGTCGTACACCTGCTGCTGCTCATCGTTGAGCACGATGGGGGTCGCCTCACCGCTGCCGTGGGGCCGGATGCGATACGTCTCCTCCTGCCACAGCGTCACCAGCTCGTGCTTCACCAGGCTGTTCACCGTCTGTCGGGACACCCCGGCAAAGTAGCACAGGTCATGGACCAGTGTGGCCCCGTTGCGGGACAAAAAGGCGATGGCGTCCGCCATCTTCTGCCCGCTTTTTCCTTTGCGCCGGGCCTGCTCCATGGCCTCTTCCCCGTTGACACGCAGGGCCGCCATGGTCTGCTGCCTGTCGCTGATTTTCCGCTGGGACTGTATGTCCCGGCGCGCCAGGCCCTGTTTTTCCAGCCGGTGGAGTGTATCCGTCACCCCCGGGCCGAACTGGGCCATCAGCGTGTCCAGCGCCACCGGGCCCTCGGAAAGAATCTCCCAAAGCGGCTCGTCCCCGGCGTCAGGCAATCCATCGCCGCAGCGCTGCCAAAGCTCCTTGTGCTGGTACCACACCGCCGCCGGCAGAATGGTGCGCACCGCCTCATACACGGTGCAGAAATACCGCTGGTGCATCCACAGCGCCAGCCGTATCTCCTTCTCCCCCAGCAGCGGCTCCTCGTCCAGTACCGTGCGGATGGTTTTCAGCTGCCCCTGGGGTGTCTCGTCGGTGATGGACAGCACCACGCCCTCGCTGGTGCGGTTGCCCCGTCCAAAGGGCACCAGCACCCGGCAGCCCACCTTGGCGGCGGTATCGCCCACCAGGTAGGAAAAGGGCTTGTCCGCGGCATAAGGGGCCGCTTCCACGGCGATTTTTGCCACTTGACTCACCGTATCAGCGCCCCCTTTCCCGGATCATTTTTGGTTAGTCCTCCCGAATCTCCTCCATGTTGTGGAGGTCGAACTTGCCCTCGGCCACCTCGTTGATGGCCATCGTCACGGGCTTTTCGGCCAAATGCTCCTCGGCCATCTCCGCCTCGGCGGCAAGCTGGCGGGCGCGGCGCGCCACCACGTTCACCATCATATACCGGTTGGGGATATACTCGTTGAGTTTGTTCATCGCAGGATACAGCATCATAATAATCAATCTTCCTTTCCGAATAATATTATATGTTCATCAACTCGTCCATACGCTCATCAATGCGGCAATGCTCGGCCAGGATAATGGCCCGCAGCTCCGCCACGGCGTTTTCAACGGTGGAATTAATGACGAAGTAATCATAGTCCATGGCGGTTTTCATCTCCACCTTGGCCCGCAGCAGCCGCTGCTGAATCTTCTCCGGGGTGTCGGTGCCCCGCATGGTGAGGCGCCGCTCCAGCTCGTCCCAGTCGGGGGGCGCGATGAAAATGCGGATGGTGTCGGGCCGCTTGGCAATCACCTGCATGGCGCCCTGCACCTCGATGTCCAGAATCACGTCCTTGCCCGCCTCCATGGCCTCGTCCACGTAGCGCATGGGCGTGCCGTAGAAATTGCCCACATACTGGGCGTACTCCAAAAAGGCGTCCTCGTTGATCCACTGCATAAACTGCTCCGGGGAGATGAAGTGGTAATGCTGCCCGTTCACCTCGCCGGGCCGTGGGTCCCGCGTGGTGGCGGACACCGAGAAATACAGGTCGTCCCGCCCCTCAAACAGCGCCTTCAACACCGTACTTTTGCCCACGCCGGATGGGCCGGAAATGATAAATGCTTTTCCCTTTCTCTCCATTGCTTACTCCTCGTCCTCTGCTAAATCTGCTACGCTCATGCCCAGCCGGGCCGCCAGCTTGTCGGTAGCCAAGGGGGACAGGATCACGTGATCCGAGTCCATAATCAGCACCGCCGCCGTCTTGCGGCCATAGGTGGCGTCAATGAGCATGCCGCGGTCTCTGGCCTCCTGCACCAATCGCTTGATGGGCGCGCTGTCGGGGCTGACCACGGAAATCAGCCGCCCGGCGGACACCAGGCTGCCAAAACCGATGTGGATAAATTCCATCTCCTACCTCACTCCACGTTCTGCACCTGCTCGCGGATTTTCTCCACCTCCGCCTTCATCTGCAAAACGGTTTCGGTGATGCGCAAATCCTTGCACTTGGAGCCGATGGTGTTGCACTCCCGGTTGAACTCCTGCACCAGGAAATCCATATCCCGGCCCACCGGCTTCACGCTCTCCACCATGGTGCGGAGCTGGGCGATGTGGCTGCGCAGACGCACCGTCTCCTCGTCCACCGCCACCTTGTCGGCGTAGATGGCGGCCTCCTGCAAAATCCGGCCCTCGTCGATGTTGGTGGAGCCCAACACCTCCTGCATTTTGGCAAACAGCTTCTGGCGGTACTCCTCCACCGTCTGGGGGGAGCGCTCCTCCACCACGCCCACGCACTGCTCGATGGTGCCGGCCCGGCTGACGATGTCCTCCGCCAGCTTCCGGCCCTCCACGGCCCGCATATCGTTGTAGGCCGCCAAAGCCTGGTCCAGCACGGCGCAGATGTCGCCGGCAATGGCCTCCAAATCCTCCTCCGCCTTGGTCACCGTCACCACGTCGGGGAACCTTGCCAGCTCCACCGCCGTCACGCCGCCCTTGGCGCCCAGGGTCTCCAGCTGTGCCAGCGCCTTGCAGTACGCCCGGGCCAGCGGCTCATTCACCGTCACCACCGCGTCATCCGACCCGGCGCTCTCCATGGTGATAAACACGTCCACCTTGCCCCGGCTCACCGCCTTCTGCACCCTGGTCTTCACCGCGTCCTCGGCGAAGATGTAGGCCCGGGGCAGCTTCACGGTGCAGTCTAAGTACCGGTTGTTGACGCTGCGCACCTCCACGGTAATATCCCGGCCGTTCCGGTTCTCCCGGGCCCGGCCGTAGCCTGTCATGCTCTTGATCACGTTCTCTCCTCCTCAATTCCCCTCAATAGCAGCAGATCGGAAAACCGGCGAAGGCGCTGCATATAGCAGCCAGCGTCAGGTACCGGCAGGGCCCGTCCATGCAGTCCACCGTCCGCAGCGTGCCGCCGTAGGGGTTGTAGCGGTTGGTGTTGCGGCCCTCCATCCTGTCCAGCGCGTGCTGGTACTCCGGGTTGTCCGGGGCCATCTGCACCGCCGTCTGGAAATACCGCCGTGCCTCGTCCATCCAGCCCCGGCGGTTGCAAATCACGCCCTTGAGGAAGTTCCACTCCGCGTCGTGGTCCCGCTGGGCGTTCAGCAGCTCCTCCGCCAGGTTCAAATCGCCCTGCTGAATGGCCATGCGCACCCGGCCGGACGCCCCGCCGTAGCCGGTGTTCTGGTAGCCGTAGGTGCCGCTTTGGTAGCCGTAGCTGCTGCCGGGATTGCCGTAGCTGCCGGAGGAGGACGCCCCGCCCCGCTTGCGCTGGGCCTGCACCTCCTCGTAGGCTTCGTTGATCTCCTTCATCCGCTCCTGGGCCAGGTCGGCCAGGGGGTTGTCCTGGTAGTTGTCCGGGTGGTATTTCCGGGCCAGGTCCCGATAGGCTTTCTTCACCTCGTCGTCGCTGGCCGTACTGGGCACACCCAGCACCTGGTAGGGATCACGCATGGGCATGTCCCCCTTTCCTGCGTATTCTGCGGCGGTAGGTGCCGTTCAGCACAGCCCCGCCCACCGCGTAAAGTCCTTGATAGACGATATTTTCAATGATACCTCGGTTTTCACCGAAATCCCACAGCTCAAAGGCCGCCGCCATAGCCCGAACGGAGCTGTCCAGCGTCATGGATAAATCCCGCCGTGCCTCCTCCGTCAGCTTGCCCTCCGGCAGGTCATACCGCCGGGGCAGCGGGTTGTAGCCGCCGCTTTTCACGTCTTTTGTTAGGTCGTCCGCCGCGTCCACCAGGTAGATCCATCTCCCCAGGTGGTACAGCATCTGCCCCAGCACCCGGCGCTTGACAGGGTCCTTTGCTCCCTCCGCCGCCGCGGCAAGCAGCCGGGCAAAGGCGTCTGCCGGGGCGTCCAGGGAGGGCTCTCCCCGCCGCTCCATCTCCGCCAGGTCACGAAGCTGCCGCTGCGTCGCGGCGTCGAAATCCGGCTGATACGCTTTGGCCCTGCGGTAGGCCCGCCGGAGAAACAGTGCCGCAAAGCGGTATTTAACGCCCCTGAAGAAGCCGTGGTCGGCGATGCCGTCCTGCACCTGCCACCAGGTGAGAATTACGCTCATATCCGCCGCTGTGTCCAGGGTGTCGCTGCCCTGCTGGCACGTCCTTGCCTTAATGGGATGGGCAAGGCATCGCTTCTCACAGGTGCCGCAGCTCCCCTCCTGCAACAGCATAGCCAGAAACGTCAAATCGAAATTCAGAATCATCCGCCCCGCCAGGCCGTACCGCCGCCCCAGGGCGTGGCACAGCCCGCAGTAAACGCTTTGGTAGCGCTGCCTGTCCTCCTGGGACAGCACGTCGTCTGCCGCGTGTACGTAGCCGAACATCAGAACAGGCGGAGAATCCGGTAGGTGAGGCTGTCGTGGCGCCGGGCGTAGCGGTCATACACCACGCTGGGAATCAGGCTCAGCGCCGCCGCCGCCACGGCGATGGCGTAGCGCCAGTTCTCCCCCAGCCCCTCCGACAGGAAGTAGCCCAGCAGAAAGCACACGATGGGCAGCACATACACCAGGGCGATGACGCCGAAGAGCTTTTTGGTGCTGCTCTCCACCACTACTTTTTCCCCCGGCTTGGCGCCCACGTCGTTCTTGGCCTTGGCGCGCACAGCCTGTCCCGTCACGCCGCAGCCGGCGCACTCCTCGCAGTCATGGCCGCAGGCCGTCTTGCGGGGCACGGAAATCTCCGCGTAGCCGCCGTCCAGCAGCCGTTCCACAGTTGCGATTTGGGTCACTCGTATCCCTTCCTTTGCTCAGTTGCCGCCGGTGCTGCCGGTATTGCCGCTGCCGGTGTTGTTCCCGCTGCCGGTGTTGTTCCCGCTGCCGGTGTTGTTCCCGCTGCCGATGTTGTTCCCGCTGTCGGCGGTGCCCTCCTCGGTCTCCTCACCGCTGCGGGCCGTCACCTCCACGGTCACGGTGTAGTCGCCCTTGATGGTGACTTTGTCATACCCCGTCAGCGTCAGCGACAGGGGCAGCTCGTAGGTGCCCTCCTCGGTGATGTCGGTCAAATCCACCCGGGCCATCACGTCTGCCGCCGTCACCTGGCTCAGCAGGTCGTTCTGCCCCCACAGCGTCAGCGTCACACTGTCGCTGATGGTGGCCCGCAGACCGTCCGCCACGTTCTCGGTGGTGATGTCGCTGAGCTCCAGTGTCAGCTCGCCGGCGCCCTCGGAGATGATGGACACCGTGGCCACCGTGATGTCGGACACCAGCGTGGTGCCCACCGGGGGAATGATGTCGTAGTTGAAGGTCTGATAGCCGCTGAGATCCTCCACGTAAACCTTATCCAGCACGATGCTGCTCACGTTCTCCAGCGTCTCCGCCTCGCCCATGATCTGCACAGTCTCCGGGTCGATGGTGTACTCCACGCTGCCATCCAGGTTGGTGGGCACGCCCACCAGGTCGATGGCCAGGGGCACCTCCTTCACGGTGCGCACCGGCAGAATGGCCTGGATCAGCTTGGTGGAGCTGCGGATGTTGCTGTTGACCACCGGCACGTTGTTATAGTCATAGAGGGTGTATTCCAGCGCCTCCACCACCGTGGAGGTGGCGCCGCTGACGGTCAGCGACACCTTGGCGTAGCTCACGTTCAGCAAATCCTCCCGGGGCGCCCGCAGCGTCAGCGTATCCACGTCAAGCTGCAGGTCTCCGGCGAAGTATCCGTCGGCCACCTGGCCGATGACGTCGCACTGCACCGGCACTTCCTTCTTATACAGCTCGCCCACCGTCACCGTGATGGTGTACACGCTGGCGCTGTCCACCGACACGCTGGAACGGGACACGCTGTCGGGGTAGCGCACCGTGTAGTCCAGGGACTGCTGGCCCTCCTCGGTGATGCTGCTGCAATCCACCACCACCCGGATGGCCTCGGTGTCCATCTGCCACAGCACCTTGCGGGGCCCTTTCAGCCGCAGGTCCACGGTGGTGTCGTAGCCCGACAGGAGCATCAGATTTTTGTCCGCCAGGCTGGTGTCCTCACCCACGAATTCCACCGGGATGTCACGGACGGTCATCTTGCTCTCGGCGCTGCTCCTGTTGTCCACATAGACCCACAGCACCAGCGCGGTGAAGATGGCGATAAGGGCATGCAGGATTCTTCTGCGATTACTCTTTTCCATGGCTGCCCTCCTTCTCCTTGGGCTGCAGCAGCTCCCGCAGCGTCAGCATCACGGTCTTCTTCTCCTCCGGCTCCTCCGGCGGCAGCAGCTCGTTGCGCAGCAGCTTGCCCAATGTCTCCGGCATCAGATGGCGCTTGAGCATACCGCCCACCGCCACGCTGATGGAGCCCGTCTCCTCCGACACGATGACCACCACCGCGTCGGAGTTCTCCGACATACCGATGCCCGCCCGGTGGCGCATGCCCAGGTCGCGGCTCAGGTTCACGTTGCGGGACAGGGGCAGCATGCACCCCGCGCCCACGATGCGCCCGTTGCGGACGATCATGGCGCCGTCGTGCATGGGGGCGTTGATGAAGAAGATGTTTTTCACCAGCTCGCTGTTGAGTTCCGCGTCGAAGGCGGTGCCGCTGCGCAGCATCTCGTTGAGGGAGATCTCCCGCTCGAACACCATCAGCGCGCCGGTCTTGGCCTTGGACATCTCGCTGCAGGCGATGACCGTCTGCTCGATGGCCTTTTCCATCTCGCCCTGGATCTGCTTGGGCTGCAGCGTTCTGAAAATGCCCCGTATATTACGGCTGCCCAGCTTTTCCAAAAGCTGGCGGATCTCCGGCTGGAACAGCACAATCAACGCCAGAATACCCAGCTCCGCCACGTGGCTCAAAATATAGCTCACCGCCCGCAGCTCCAGCGCCGTGGACAGCCACAGCACCAACAGGAACATGACGATGCCCTTGAGGATATTCTCCGCCCTGGTGCTGGACACCAGCCCCAGGATCTTATACACCAGGAAGGCGATGATGGCCACGTCCACCACGTCCGCCACGCGGATGAGGCTTAAGTACCTTCCGATATTCTCCATAATAGCCATTAGCGATTCCATAGCGCCATCCTTCCCGCGTCACGGTGGATTTCTGCACATAAAAACAGATGCTATTATTATAAAAGAAGTGTCGGAAGATTGCAAGGGAAACAGGGCAATAAAGGTGTGTCTAATTTGTTACTTTTTCGCAAAGAACACCCTGGAGTGCATCGGCAAAACGCACAATGTGTTCCGGTTTGGTGAAGGCGGACACGCTGACGCGGACGGTGCCGGTGTCCAGCGTCCCCGCTGTCCGATGGGCCAGCGGCGCGCAGTGCAGCCCCGCCCGAACGGCGATGCCCCGCCGCCCCAGGGCGTCCGCCACCTCCTGGCAGTCGTACCCCTCCGGGATAAAGCTGACCACGCCGGTCTGGCAGGAGAAGTCGTCCCGCCGGAACACCCGCACGCCGTCGATCTGCCCCAGCGCCTCCGCCGCCTGCCGGGCCATGCGCTTTTCGTGGGCGGCGATTTTATCCGTGCCGGTGCGCCTGACAAAGCGAATCCCCTCCAGAAGCCCGGCGATACCGGGCATATTGTGGGTGCCCGCCTCCAGCCGGTCGGGCAGCTCCTCCGGCATCCGCTGGTCCCGGGAGCGGCTGCCGGTGCCGCCGTACAGCAGCGGCCGGGCCTCCGCCCCACACAGTAAAAGTCCGGTGCCCTGGGGGCCGTACAGCCCCTTGTGGCCCGGCATGGCCACAAAGGCCGCTCCCCACGCATCGGCACGGATGGGCAGCACCCCCGCGCCCTGGCTGGCGTCCACAATGAAGGGCACGCCTTTTTTGCGGCACCGCGCCGCCATCTCCTCCACTGGCATGGCGTAGCCGAATACGTTGGATACCTGGGTCATCACCACTGCGTCCACGCCCTTATCCAGCGCCTCATCCAGCTCCTCCACCATGGCCTCCGGACGGTACAGCGGCCCGTCCAGCACCGCCAGCTTCACCCCGGGAATGGCGTGGAGGGGCCGCGTCACCGCGTTGTGCTCATACCCGGTGACGGCCACCGTCATCCCCGGCTGCACCACCGTGCGAATGGCGATGTTCAGCCCATGGGTGGCGTTCATGGTGAATACCACCCGGGCGGGGTCCCCCACCCCCAGCAATTCCGCCGCCTCGCTGCGGCAGGCAAAGGCGGTGTCCTCCGCCCGGCGGGTGGCCTCGCTGCCGCCCCGGCCCGGCGAGGCCATGGTGGTCACCGCCCGGCCCATGGCCCGGGCCACCGCCTCCGGCTTTTCCAGCGTGGTGGCCGCGCTGTCCAGATAGATCATACCGTCACCTCCCGGTAGCCCCGGCTGTCGTGTCCATATATTTTCAGCGGCCCCACACCGGCGCGCCGCGCCGCGTATACCGCCTCAGGAAAATCCTTTTCCCCCACCCGCACCGCGTAGGCGCAGCCCTGGGTGGAGAGGCCCGTGGGCAGCCGCTGCACGCTTGCCCGAATGCCCGAGCGCTCCAGCGCCTGGGCCATCCGCTGGGCCTGGGTGATGGCTCTGGCCGTCAGCAAATAATCATCCATATCATCCCTCCTCCATGCCCATTGTATGTGCCGCCCGCCCCCGCGGTGCGCCTGTCAAAAAAACGCCCCACCCGGAAAGGGTGAGGCGTTTCAAGCACAGAAATGTTTACTTTTTGAAGCTGTCCTTCAATGACACGCTGCGGTTGAATACCAGGTGGTCGGCGCGGCAGTCCCTGTTGTCCATGCAGAAGTAGCCCAGGCGCATGAACTGGAACGTGGGGGCGTTGGTGCCGGTGCGGTTCTCCCTGCGGTCAAATTCCTCCGCCACCTGCACCATCTCCTTCTCCACCTTGCACCCGGTGAGCACCTCCAGGCTGTCGGGGTTCAGGGCGTCCAGGAAGTTCTTGTCCGGGCCGTCGGGCTGGGGGTCGGAGAACAGGTTATCGTAGAGCCGCACTTCGGCGTCCACGCAGTTGTCGGCGTCCACCCAGTGGATGGTGGCGCCCTTCACCTTGCGGCCGTCGGCGGGGTCGCCGCCCCGGGACTGGGGATCGTACTCACACAGCACCTCGGTGATGTTGCCCGCCTCGTCCTTCACAAAGCCGGTGCAGGTCACCAGATACGCGCCCTTGAGGCGCACCTCGTTGCCGGGGTACATCCGCTTATACTTGGGCACGGGCTCCGGCAGGAAGTCGTCGGCCTCCATCCACAGATGGCGGCTGAAGGTGATCTCGTGGGTGCCCTGGCTGGGGTCGGTGGGGTTGTTCTCCACGTTGAAGATCTCGCTCTGCCCCTCGGGGTAGTTGGTCACCGTCAGCTTAACAGGGTGCAGCACCGCCATGGTGCGCTGGGCAGTCAGGTTCAAATCCTCCCGCAGGCAGTGCTCCAAAAAGCCGTACTCCACCGTGCTGGCGGCCTTGGACACGCCGATGCGCTCGCAGAAATTGCGGATGGAGCGGGCGGTGTAGCCCCGGCGGCGCAGGCCGCACAATGTGGGCATCCGGGGGTCGTCCCACCCGGAGACGTAATGCTCCTCCACCAGCTGGCGCAGCTTCCGCTTGGACATGACGGTGTGGTCGATACCCAGCCGGGCGAACTCGATCTGGCGGGGCTTGTAGTAGGGGATGGACACATTGCTCACCACCCAGTCATACAGCGGCCGGTGCTCCTCAAATTCCAGGGTGCAAAGGCTGTGGGTGATGCCCTCCAGGGCGTCCTGGATGGGGTGGGCAAAGTCGTACATGGGGAAGATGCACCACTTGGTGCCCTGGCGGTGGTGGTTGATAAACCGGACGCGGTAGATGATGGGGTCACGGAGGTTGAAGTTGCCGCTGCCCAGGTCGATTTTGGCCCGGAGGGTCATCTTCCCCTCCTCCACCTGGCCGTTCTTCATCATCTCGAACAGCCGCAGGTTCTCCTCGATGGGACGGTCACGGTAGGGGCTGGTGGCGGGCACACCGATGTCGCCCCGATTGGCGCGGAACTCCTCCGGCGTCAGCTCGCAGACGTAGGCCAGGCCCTTTTTTATCAGCTCCACGGCGTACTCATAGTCCTTCTCGAAATAGTCGGAGCCGTAGAAGAAGCGGTCGCCCCAGTCGAAGCCCAGCCAGTGGATATCCTGCTGGATGGCCTCCACGTACTCGGTGTCCTCCTTGGCGGGGTTGGTGTCGTCCATCCGCAAATTGCAGATGCCGCCGTACTTCTCCGCCGTGCCGAAGTCGATGCACAGGGCCTTGCAGTGTCCGATGTGCAGATAGCCGTTGGGCTCAGGCGGAAAACGGGTGTGGACCTGCATCCCGGCCACGCGGCCGCCGGGGGCGGTGTCCTCCTCCACAAAGTTATCAATGAAATTCTTGGTTCCCTCTGCTTCGGGAATCTTTACTTCCTCGGCCATAATCGTGTCTCCTTGTGGCTACAATGTAAAATCAACTTATTATACGCAACTCTCCGCCGGATTGCAAGATTTTTCCCGCCGGGTCCACAGATTTCTCGTCTCCCCGGCCACGCCTTACAGCGCCTCAAATTCCTCCCGGGTCAGCAGAAGCTGCATGGCCTGTAACATGGCCCCGGTGGTCATCCGCTCCGGCAGGCCCAGCTTTTGCAAAGTCTCCGCCCTTTTGGCGGCGCTGCCGGGACCTATCAGTCCCTTGTCCATCAGCTCCCCCCGGGTGATTTCCGTCTGCTGCCGGGGCGCATCCTCCCCCAAGAAGGTGGCGCCGCAGCGCCGCAGTGCCGCAAGCAGCACCTCCGGCGTCATGCCCTCCACCCCCAGCTTGCCTTCCTTGCCGCCTGTCTTTTTCCGCTTCTCCTTGCCCCTCACGTCGGGGACGTAGGCCTGTTTGAGTTGATGGGGCGGGATGGCGCCCTTCAAAAAGTTGCGTATCACAAACCCCGCCCCGTCCGGGTCGGTGAGCAGGATCAGCCCCTGCTTCTCCCCCAGGCGGCGCAGCAGCGCCAGCTTTTCTCTGTCGTTAAACACGCCGAAGCCCTCGGTGGTCACCACCGTGGCGTCCACCACCTGCAAAAGGGCGTTTTTGTCGTACCGCCCCTCCACCACAATCACTTCTTTTACGCTCGGCTTCATCGCGTCCCTGCCAATTCCATCAAAAAGAGTTTCAGCTCCTGGGCGGCGTCCATGTTCCGCTCCGACTTCATCCGCCTGTCAAGCTCTTCTGCTTTACGCACCGCATTGGCGCACCATTTTCTGTCCACCTTGGCCGCCGCTGCCATCAGGAGCTTCGCCGGATAGTCCGACGACATGTGCCATACCTCCTTCAGCCACCCTCTGTCCTTGCCGCCGTCCAGGGCCAGGCGGGCGGTGTAGATGCGCCGCAGCTCCCGGCCGATGACGGACAGGATGGCGATGGGCTCCTCCTGCATCCGCAGCAGGTCCCCCAGCACCCGGGCGGCGTCGTCATACTTCCCGGCGGTGATGCAGTTGGTCATGTCGAACACCCGTGCGTCCAGCACTGGGTCAGCCACGGCGTTGATATCCGCCACGGTGATGCGCCTTTCCTTGGCGTAGGCGGCGATTTTGTCGATCTCCGGGGCCAGATTGGTCATCATGGTGCCGCAGGTAAAGAGCAAATGCTCCATGGTGGCGCTGTCGATGTCGTGGCCCGCGGCGGCAAAATGCTGCTGAATCCACCGGTACAGCGCCCGGTTCTCCTGGCGGCAGAACTCCACCTCCACCGCATGGGCGCTGATGGCGGCGCACAGCTTCTTCATCACCGCGTTGCGCTTATACTCGATGGTATCGTAGATAAACACCAGCGTGCAGTAGTCCGGGAAGTCCTCCAGCAGCGCCGTCAGCTGCTGCCGCCCCTCCTCGTCCAGGCGGAAAATGTCCATGTCCGTCACTTCCACCAGGGTGCTCTGGGCCATCATGGGCATGGCCTCCACCGTCTCCTGTAATGCCAGAGGCGACAGTCCCTTCCCCGCCAGTCGGTGGTAGTTGAACTCCTCAAAGCCCTGGGGCACCACCGCCTTGCGCACCTGGTTCAGGTACGTCCGCAGCAAATACTGCTCCTCGCCGTAGAAGATATATACCTTTTGCAGCGTGCCCTCCTTCAGGTCCCGCCGCAGCACGTCATAGCCCGCTTCCTTTTTGCCCGCCATTTACGGCTCACCTCTCTCTGCGCTGATACGCACGGTGCCGTTTATATCCGTGCGATAGATTTCCGCTCCCGCCCCCGTCAGGCGCAGCATGGCCTGGGAGCTGGGATGTCCATAGTCGTTTTTCCCCACGCTGATCACCGCCGTCTCCGGGGAAATGGCGGCCAGAAAATCGGCGTCCGAGCTGCCGGCGGAGCCGTGGTGGCTCACCACCAGCACCTCCACGTCCGGCAAATCGTATTTTTCCGCCAACGCCCGTTCGGTGGCCCCGGCCATGTCGCCGGTAATCAGGGTGTCAAAGGGTCCTGCGCTGGCCAGCAGCGACAGCCCCTGTTCGTTCATGTCCCCCACGCCCACCGGTGGAAAAATGGTCAGCGTCCCCTCCCCGAAGGGAAGCCGCCGCCATTCCTTCACCCACACCACGCCGATGCCCTTTTCCGCCGCCAGCGCCGCCAGCCGCTCCCGGACGCCGTAGTCGTCCTCGATGTCCGGCATGTACAGCGTTTCCACCGGCACACGCTGCAAAAGGGTATCCAATCCATTGGTATGGTCGGCGTGGAAATGGGACACGATCACCGCGTCCAGCCGCCGAATGCCCATGCTCTCCAGCTGCTGCACCGCCACCTCCCCGGCGCGAATGAAGCTGTTGCTGCTGCCGCAGTCCATCACCGCCGCCGCGTCGCCCGACAGCAGCGCCACGCTCTCCCCCTGGCCCACGTCCAGCACCGCCACGGTCATGTCGCCCCGGCGGCTGTCCAGGGCCGTCAACAGCACCACCGCCGCCAGGCTCACGCAGGCCAGCGCCGCAGCCGCCGCGTACTTCCGCCGCCCCTCTTTTGTCAGCGTGCAGCCGATGAACAGGGCGTACACATACACCAGCCACGCCCACAGCAGCCGCCCGGTGAAATACACCGCGTGGTAGGGGATTCTCTGTAAAAGCCGCCCAAAGGCGAGAATGCCCACCATCAAAAAGGCGGCGATTTTCCCGGCAACTTGCCCCAGCGGCAGCCAAATCATGCCCAATACCGCCGCCGCAAACGCCGCGCCGAAGCCGTACCCCGCCAGGGGCACCGCCACCACGCCGCTGAGGGGCGACACCACCGACAGCATGCCGAAATAGAGGGCCGTCAGCGGTGCGGTGAACACCGTAGCGCCCACCACCGAGCAAAAATTGCCCACGAAAAAGGCTTTGATGCGGTATAACCGGGATTTCGCGCCCCGTTGGGGCGGCAAAATCACATCGTACAGCCGGGGAGAGATTTTCAGCAGCCCCAGCATGGCCCCGAAGCTAAGCTGCAAGCTCACCGACGCCGCGGCGTAGGGGTTGCCAATCAAAATCACCAGCAGCGCCGCCGCCAGAGAGGTCAGCGGGTCGTCGTCCTTTCGGATGATGGTGCCCACGAGAAAGAAAATCTGCATCACGCAGGCACGCACCACCGATGGCGTCAGCCCCACCATGCACATGTAGAACAGCAGCACAAGAATGGTCAGCCCATTTCCCAGGAAACGGAGCCGCCGGGGCAGCGGAACCAGCTGCAGCAGCGCCACCAGAAAGCCGCAGTGGAGCCCGCTGACGGCGAAATGGTGGGCCATGCCCGTCTCCCGCATGGTGGCGTAATCCGCCTGGGAAATTCCGGACTTGTCCCCGGTGAGCATGCCGGTAATCAGTCCCGCCACCGTGGGATTGGGCCACACCGCCGCCACCGTCTCCTTCAAATAGCGGCCCACCCGCTGGGGCCAACAGCGAAGGCTGCTCTCCGAGCCGGGTGAAACGGCAATCGTCCCCTTGCCGTACAGCAAGACAAAAACGCCTCTGGCGGTAAAGGTGGTCACGTCGCTGTCCTGTATCCGCCCGGCGTCCTGCCACCGGGCGTCACCGGCAATGCGGTTGCCGGGCCGCAGCGAAAGTGCGGAATCGTCGCCGTAATACACTGCCTTGACGCCCTTTTGCCCCTCTAACATCACGGTCACTTTCGCGCCGTAGGCCGTCTCCTGGGGCCAGTCCCATACCGTGGCGGCAAAGGGATTTACCTCGCCGTCGCAGCGCTGCCGCACCGGCGCGCAGCGCACCGCGTCGTACCCCACGCAGTAGCATAGCCCCACGGCGGCCGACAGGGCGATGACGGTGATAAACCGGGCCCATTTTCGCTGCCGCCACCGCAGAAACAGCAAGCCCACCGGCACCAGAGCGGCGGCGCACCACAGCGTCCACCCGCCGGACGGCAGCAGCGCCCACAGCAGCACTGCCCCGGAAAAGGAGAACGCGATGGTAGCCAGCAGCCGCACAGTCTCGCCCTCCCTTTGCACTTAATGATTGATTATACCAAATCTCCCCACCCGGGGCAAGTCCTCTTGCCCGCCAAAGGCCCATCACCGCCAAAAAATCCCGCCCCGAGGGGCGGGATTGAGCCTGTCAAAAAACGGCTATGCCGTTTTTTGACAATGGGATTTCAGTCTACTGCGCGCACGAATAGTGCGCCTCCGGCGCACTATTCGCACACTTCGTAGCCTGAGAAGTGAAAAAACTGACGTACACGCCGTCAGTTTTTTCGGATTGCAATGGTTCGCGCCTGCGGGCGCGAAATCTGCGATGCTTTTTTGACAATCTGAAAATCCCGCCCCAAAGGGCGGGATTTTTCAAAGTATCAGCCGTGCAGCTTTGCGTTGCACTTGTCCAGAAACCGCTGGTTGTGGATCACGGCCCTGGTGTGGGTGCCCTCGCCGATGAGGCCGGCGTCGTCCCGGGCAGTCACCTTAAAGGTAATCATCTTGCCGTTTTCCGACACGCCTGTCACCTCCGCCGTGGCCCGGATGGTCATGCCCACCGGGGTGGGCGCCACATGGGTGGCGGCGATCTCCACACCCACGGTGCCCCGCTCGGGCGGCAGCTCTCCCCGGACGCATTCCATGGCGGCGCACTCCATCAGCCCCAGCATAAACGGGGTGCCCAGCACCTCCAGCGCCCCGGAACCGACGGCCCGGGCGGTCATATCGGGGGTGACGGTGCGCGTCACGGTATGGGTCATGCCAATGGTAATCATGCTTCGCTCCTTACACGCCCAGTCGGTTCCACAGGTCGTTATACAGCGCCAGGGTCTCCGGGGGCAGGTTGATATACAGCGTGCAGCGCTCCCGCTCCTCGTCGGGCAGGGCCATGATGTCGTAAATCTCCTGGTCCAGCTCCTCCTCATACAGCTCCAGATAGTAATCCGGGTACTGCTCCAGCGCCTCGGCGTTGGGAGAGGCGTACCAGATATAGTCCATGTTGGCCAGGTTGGATTCGGTGGAGGCGATGAAGTTGATCCACGCCTCGGCCTCCCGCTTGTGCTGGCTGGTTTTCAGCACGCACATGGCGTCCACAAACCAGTTGGAGCCCTCCTCCGGCACCACGTACCGCAAATCCTCGTTGTTCTCCAGCATGGTGAGGTAGTCGCCGGCGTAATACATGGCGATGGCCGCGTTGCCGCCCTCCATCTTCTGGAACACCTGGTCCATCACGAAGGCCTGGTACACGCCGCTGTCCTTGGCGTCCTTCAAAAGCTGGAACGCCTCGGTGAGCTGCTGCTCGTCGGTGGTGTTGATGTCGTAGCCCAGGTCCAGCAGCGCCGCCGCCAGGGCATCGCGGGAGTTGTTGATCATCAGCACCTGGCCGGCATACTTGGGGTCAAACATGGCGTCCCAGCTGGTAATGGGCTCGTCCACCATGGTCTCGTTGTAAATGATGCCCAGACTGCCCCAGGTATAGGGCACGGTGTACTTGTTCTCCGGGTCGTAGCTCAAATGGGTGAACTGCTCCCCGATGAGCTGGAAGTTGGGAATGTTGTCGTAGTCCAGCTCCGCCAGACGGTCCTCCTCAATGAGGCGGGCGATCATATAGTCGGAGGGCACGATCACGTCGAAGTCGGCGCCGCCCATGGCGATCAGGCTGTACAGCGCCTCGTTGCTCTCGGCGGTCTGGTAGTTGACGTGGATGCCGGTGGTCTCCTCAAACTCGGTAATCAGCTCCTCGTCGATATACTCGCCCCAGGAGCACACGTTCACCACAGGCCGTGCGTTGGCGCTGCGGCCGGAGATGATCAGCATCGCCAGCAGTCCGCAACCCACGGCACCGGCCACCACCCGCATCCAAACGGGCATCTTGCCGTCGGAGCTCCTGGTGAAATTGGGCGCCGCAGCCGCCGGGCGGCGACGATCCGGCTGCCGCTCCATGCTGGCCTCACGAATGTTGACGATGGCCAACAGCAGCAGCACCGTCACGAACAGCAGCGTGGAAATGGCGTTGATCTCCGGGCTGACACGCTTCTTGGTCATGCCGTAGATGGTCATGGCCAGGGTGGACGTGCTGGAGCCGGCGGTAAAGTAGGAGATGATGAAGTCGTCGATGGACATGGTGAAAGCCGTCAGCGCGCCGGACACGATGCCGGGCTTGATCTCGGGGATAATCACCTTCCAGAACGCCTGCATCCAGGTGCAGCCCAGGTCCTGGGCCGCGTCCACCAGGTTCCGGTCCATCTGCCGCAGCTTGGGGCCCACGGACAGAATGACGTAGGGGATGTTGAACATCACGTGGGCAATCAGCAGCGTGCCGAAGCCCATGGACAGCTTTTCGGGCAGCACCACGGCGCTCTGCCAGGAGTTGACCCACCCGGCAAAGCTGCTCCACCCATTGAAGAACACCACAAACAGCAGCGCCAGGCTGACGCCGGTGACAATATCGGCGTTCATCATGGGGATGTTGTTCACCGCCATCAACGCGTCCCGCCGTCTGCGGCGCATGGCGTAAAATCCGATGGCGGCGAAGGTGCCCGCGATGGTGGCGATCACCGTGGCCAGCAGGCTCACCAGCAGCGTGATGTACACGCTGCGCATGATGATCTGGTTGTGGAACAGCTGTCCGTACCAGTGGAGGGAGAAGCCCTTCCACACGCTGGAGCTGGTGCCCTCGTTAAAGGAGAAAATAATCAGGATAAAAATGGGCGCATACAGGAACAGCGCCACCAGCGCCATCAAAAAGCGGTTGAAAAAGCCGTTGGGCTGCTGTCTCTTCATAGCATCACCGCCTGTTCCTCGCCCTCACCGAAGCGATTCATCACCAGCATGCACACCACCACGATGATCATCATCACCAGGCTGATGGCCGCGCCCAGCTGGGGGTTGTAGGCGCCGCCCAGGAACTGCCGCTCGATCAGGTCGCCCAGCAGCATCTCCGTGCCGCCGCCCAGCATCTGGGAGATGGCAAAGGTGGACACCGACGGCACGAACACCATAGTGATGCCGCTGAGCACGCCGGGCAGGCTCAGGGGCAGAATCACCTTGCGGAACACTGTCACGGAGTTGGCCCCCAGGTCCCGGGCCGCCTCCAAAAGGGAGTAGTCCAGCTTCACAATGACGGAGTAGATGGGCAGGATCATAAAGGGCAGGTAGTTGTACACCATGCCCAGCACCACAGCGCCCTGGGTGTTCATCATGGGGAAATAGGCCAGGTCGCTGCCGGTCAGATTGTTATAAAGGGAAATGAGGCCGATTTTCTGGAAAAACTGGTTCAAAAGGCCGTTGTTCTCCAGAATGGTCATCCAGCTATAGGTGCGCAGCAGGAAGTTCATCCACATGGGCAGCATGATCAACACCATGGCCACCCGCTGGAACGACGCCTTTTCCCGGCTCATCCAGTAGCTGACGGGATAGCCCACCAGCAGGCAGATAATGGTGGCGATGATGGCCAGCTTAAACGAGCGGACGAACACCTCGCCGTAGCCGCCCATCTTCACAAAATTGCCCAGGGTAAAGCCGCCGGCGGCATCCTGGAAGGCGTAGATGACCATGATGACGATGGGCGCCACCACGAAAATGGCCATCCACACCACGTAGGGCACGGCGAACCGGGAGAGCTTATTCTTCATCCCCGCTCTCCTCCTCATCCGGCGCGGCGGCGCCCAGCTCCTCATACTCCTCGGAGTAGGAGGAATAGTCGCCGAACATACCGGAATATTCGCTCTTCTTCATAATGTGGAAGCCCTCGGGATCGATCTTCACCCCCACCTGCGCGCCCACCGGCGAATGATCCGTGGTCTGGATCAGCCACTTGAAGCCGCCCAGGTCCACGATGATGTCATACTGCATGCCCTTGAAGGTCACGTTGGTGACGGTGCCCACCAGTTGGCCCTGCTCCACCGGCACAATGTCGATGTCCTCGGGCCGGATCACCACGTCCACCGGCTCATTGGGCGCAAAGCCGCCGTCCACGCAGGGGAACTCCCTGCGGTACATCCGCACCACGCCGTCCCGGACCATGGTGCCGTTCAAAATATTGGACTCGCCGATAAAGTCCGCCACAAAGGCGTTCTTCGGCTCGTTGTAAATGTCCTCGGGAGTGCCGATCTGCTGGATGCGGCCCTTGTCCATCACCACCACGGTGTCGGACATGGTCAGCGCCTCTTCCTGGTCGTGGGTCACGTAGATGAACGTGATGCCCATCTGCTGCTGAATGCGCTTGAGCTCGATCTGCATATCCTTGCGCAGCCGCAGGTCCAGCGCGCCCAGGGGCTCGTCCAGCAGCAGCACCTTGGGCCGGTTCACCAGCGCCCGGGCAATGGCCACCCGCTGCTGCTGACCGCCGGAGAGCTGGTCAATGCGGCGGCGCTCAAAGCCCTTCAGGCTCACCACCTCCAGCATCTCGGTGACACGCTCCGTCACCTCCGCCTCCGGCACCTTGGCGATGCGCAGGCCGAAGGCCACGTTTTCAAACACGTCCAGATGGGGGAACAGCGCATACTTCTGGAACACGGTGTTAATCTGCCGCTTATGGGGCGGCACATCATTAATCCTCACACCGTCAAAGGTGACGTCTCCCGACGTAGGTGTCGTGAAACCGCCAATAATCCTCAGCGTCGTGGTCTTGCCACAGCCGCTGGGGCCCAGAAGTGTGAGGAATTCAGAATCGTTGATATACAGATTGATGTGGTCGAGAACCAGCTCGTCGTCAAACGCCATGCAAAGGTCGTGCAGGCGAATCAACTCTTTGGACATTTATCCTCCCCCGTTCGTAAAAAAATGTACCTCTTCTCTCTGTCAAACCGGGGGCTCCATGGGGCACACGTCGCCGCGTCCCCTCCGAGCCTGTATTATGTTCGTTGAAATTTGGCCGCGTTTACTATATATAAAATGGCGGGAAATGTCAATGCTATTCACGAAAAAATCGCCCCAAAACGGAGCGATTTTTCATCCGAAATATTTAGCCCGGAACGGCACGTCGTCCACCGCAAAGGTGCGGCCCTTCAGATACGTCAAAATCCCCGCGTCGGTGGGGAAATCAAAGGTGAGCCGGTAGGCGTACAGCGCCTGCCGCGTCTCGCCGTAGCGGCGGTTCACGTCCCCCCGGCCGTACTTGCCGTCCCCCAGCAGGGGCCAGCCTTTGTCGGCAAAGCTGGCCCGGATCTGGTGGGTGCGGCCCGTCTCCAGCCCCACCTCCACCAGGCTCAGCTCGCCCCGGCTCTCCAGGGTCTGATAGTACGTCACCGCCGTCTTGCCCCCCGGCACCGGCTTATGGTACACCTGCACCTCTTTTTTCTTCTCGTCCTTCACCAGAAAGCACTCGATTTTCCCCTTCTCCGGCCGGGGATGGCCCACCGTGATGCAAAGATACCGCTTGTCGATCTCCCGGTCACGGATTTTCTCGTTGATGATCCGCAGCGTCTCGGCGTTCTTGGCGGCAATCACCATGCCGCCGGTGTTGCGGTCAATGCGGTTGCACAGGGCCGGGGTAAAGGCGTTTTCCCACCGAGGGTTCCACTCCCGCTTCTGGTAGAGATACGCCTGGATGTGGTTGATGAGGGTGTTCACCTTCTCCGTCTCGTCGGCGTGTACCACCAGCCCCGGCCGCTTGTTGAGGATCAGCAGGTTTTCGTCCTCATATACAATGTCCAGGCTGGGGCGAAACAGCGTCAGGAACAGGTTGTCCTCCCGGGGCTGGTCGAAGAACTCGTCGTTGATGTACAGCGACAGCACGTCCCCCTCCCGCAGCCGCTGCTCCCCCTTGCACCGCCCGCCGTTGCACTTGATGCGCTTGAGGCGGATGTATTTCTGCAAAAGAGCGCCCGGCAGCAGCGGCAGCGCCTTGGCCACAAACCGGTCAATCCGCTGCCCCGCGTCGTTCTTTCCCACCGTCAGCTCCCGCATGATCTGGCCCCTTTCGTCGTTCTCGTCCCACATTGTACCCGTATCTGTAAAAAAAGTCAAAATATTTGTGAAATAATGTTTGACATTCTCCCCCTCATCCTCTATAATACTACCCGTGTCATTGCGAGGTGTACTATGCGTTTGAATGTCAACAAGCTGCTGCACACGCCCGAATCCCGGCAGGATTTCCGCTTTGCGCTGGACCTGTCCGACCTGGATTTCGGCGGCTCCTGCCCTGTATCTGAACCGGTCAATGTGGAAGGCCAGATTCGGAACAAGGCCGGTGTGCTGCTGTGCGACTTGACGGCGCATACGACGCTCCACTGTGTCTGCGACCGCTGCTGCGAGCCGTTCTCTGAGGAAAAGATGGTTGCCTACTCCTGTGTTCTCGCGGAGGAGCGCCAGTTTGACGATGATGAGGACATCGTGCTGCTGGAGCATGACGAGGTGGATCTGGGTGACCTCGCCCGTACGGCGTTCATTCTCGACATGGACACAAAGTTCCTCTGCAAGCCGGACTGCAAAGGTCTGTGCCCCGGCTGCGGCGTCAATCGCAACGAGGCGCCCTGCCGTTGCAAGAAGGAAGTAGACCCCCGTCTTGCCAAGCTCTCCCAGCTTTTGCAGGACAAATAAAGAAGTAATTATTACTGCAATCCGCAGTTGAAAGCCAAGGAGGTGTCAACATGGCAGTCCCTAAGGGAAAAGTATCCAAGCAGCGGCGCAATAAGAGACGTTCTTCCGTGTGGAAGCTGGCAACTCCCGCTCTGGTGGCATGCCCCAAGTGCGGTGCTCTGCATCTGCCCCACAGAATGTGCCCCGAGTGCGGTACCTATAACGGCCGTCAGGTCAAGGAGATCAAGTCCGTGGCCGCCGGCAAGTAATCTTGTCCTGAAAAAGCGGGAAGCGTCAGCTTCCCGCTTTTTTACTTTTCCGCCAGCCCCCCTCTCGCCCGCCGCGACACCCCTCTCCCCCATCAATCGCTGGCCATCCGCCCCGCAGCCTGCTATAATAGGCTCACACCCAAAAGGAGGAACACACCATGGAAATGGGAAAAGAGATTCGCCGCCTTCGTACCGGCCGGGGCCTTACCCAGGAGGCATTGGCCGACGCGCTGCACGTCACGCCCCAGACCGTCAGCAAATGGGAGCGGGGCACCACCGTCCCGGACGTGCAGCTTCTGCCGGAAATCGCCATCTTCTTCGGCGTTTCCATCGACCAGTTGTTTGCCATGACCCCGGCCCAGCAGTTGGACCGCATCGAGAACCATATCTATGACAGCGGTCTCATCAGCGAATCCGAGACCCGTCAAATCGCTCAGCAGCTTATCACCATCGGCGACAACCCCGCCTATGCCGGCAAGTCCAAGCTGCTCCTCACCCTTCTCTACAGCCACCAGGCCGACCAGTACCGCCTGTTGGCGGTGGAAAGCGGCAAGGAGGCGGTGGAGCTGACCGGCGGTGACAAGGAGGCCGTCAGCGAGTTGGCCAACGCCTGGGGCAGCTATATGCCCGACTGGTGCGTCCGCAACCACCACGCCCTTATCCAGTGGTTTGGCGACTTCTGCCGCCGCCACCCGGATAACCGCTCCGCTATCATGTGGCTGCTGGATAACCTCATCGACGACCGGCGTCTTAAGGAGGCCTGCCAATGGCTAAATGCCCTGGCCGCCATAGACAACACCTTCCGCACTCCCATGTACCGCTACCTCATCGCCCAGGCCGCCGGTGACAGGCAAGCATGTGAAGCGCAGCTCCAGGCGCTGGAGACCATGGAGGGGCAGGAGTGGTGCTGGGCCGTCACCCTGGGCGACATCTACACCCAGCGCCAGGAATATGACCGGGCCATCCAATGGTATCGCAAGGGCCAGGACATCCAGCCCTCCCCCAAATTCACCGACAGCGCCACCAGCATCGCCCACATCTGCGAGATCCGGGGCGACGCCCCCGGTGCCATCGCCGCCTACTGTGAGGTGCTGCGCCTGATGGAGACGGAGTGGGGCATCGTCAGCGGCGAGGAGCGGGAGGCCGTAGAGCGGGCCATCCGCCGCCTGTCATAATGCGCCATCATGAACGCCGCCCCGCCGAAACACATCGGCGGGGCGGCGTATCATTTTTACTTGTCGTAGCCGTTGGGGTTCATGCTCTGCCAGTGCCAGGTGTCCCGGCACATGTCCTCCAGGTTGTACTGGGCGTGCCAGCCCAGCACCTCTGCGCTCTTGGCGGGGTCGGCGTAGCACACCGCCACGTCGCCGCTGCGGCGGGGGGCGATGACGTAGGGCACCTTCACGCCGTTGGCCTTCTCAAAGGCGTTCACCATGTCCAGCACGCTGTAGCCGTTGCCGGTGCCCAGGTTGAACACCGCCTCGCCGGTGTGGCTGCACAGGTAGTCCATGGCCGCCACGTGACCCTTGGCCAAATCCACCACGTGGATATAGTCCCGCACGCCGGTGCCGTCGGGGGTGGGATAGTCGTTGCCGAACACGCTGAGCTTCTCCCGCTTGCCGATGGCGGTCTGGGAGATAAAGGGCATCAGATTGTTGGGGATGCCGTTGGGATGCTCGCCGATGAGCCCGCTGGGATGGGCGCCCACGGGGTTGAAATACCGCAGCAGCACCACCGACCACTCCTTGTCGGCCTTGGCCACGTCCCGCAGAATCTCCTCGCACATAAACTTGGTCCAGCCGTAGGGGTTGGTGCAGTTGCCGATCTTGCTGTCCTCCCGCAGGGGCATGGTGTTGTCCCGGTCATACACGGTGGCGGAGGAGGAGAAAATGATCTTCTTCACGCCGTGGCGGCCCATCACCTTGCACAGGTTCATGGTGGAGGTCAGGTTATTGCGATAGTAGGCCAGCGGCTTTTCCACCGACTCGCCCACCGCCTTCAGTCCCGCAAAATGGATGACGCAGTCGATCTCATTTTCCGAGAACACCTTCTCCATCAAGGCCTCGTCGCACACGTCGCCGTTGATAAAGGGCACTTCCTTTCCGGTGATCTGTGCCACCCGGCGCAAGCTCTCCGCACTAGAATTCACCAGGTTGTCCACGGCGATGGGCTGATGCCCCGCCTCAATCAGTTCCACGCAGGTATGGCTGCCGATGTACCCGGCGCCGCCGGTCACTAATACGTTCATTTCGCGTCCTCCACTAATAGTTTTACTGTAATCCCGCCGTCCACCAGGCGGCGGAAGGTCTCTCCGTCCTGTGCCGAGCCCACCACGCCGCTGCCGTAATGGGTGGGGATGGCGAGGCGCGGCCGGATGGCGTTGCATAGCCCCGCCGCCTCCTGCGGCGTCATGGTGTACGTGCCGCCCACCGGGCACAGCACCACGTCGCACCGCACCGCCAGCGCCTCCGGTGTCACGTCGGTGTCGCCGCAGACGTACACCCGCTGTCCCTCCAGCGTCACCACATAGCCCAGGTATTGCTTTTCTCTCGGATGGAATTTCTTATGGGGGTTGTAGGCCGCCACGGCCTCCACCGCCACGCCGTCCACCGTGGCCCTCTGGCCGGGCAAAAGGCCCACCACCCGGCCCAGCGCCGCCACCTGCTCCGCCATAAACGCGGGCACCACGAACACGGGGTCCTCCCCCGCCGCCCTGGCGATGTCCTCCGGCGAAAAGTGGTCAAAATGGTCGTGGGTGATGAAAATGATCTGCCCGTCCCTGGGGGCCTCCCGCAGCTGGAAGGGGTCAAAATAGCAAACCCGCTCCCCCGCCACGCGGATGCTGGCATGGCTGTTGATGGTGATTTCCATGGCGTCACCTCCATACCTGCCTATCCTACCACAAATCCCGCCCCGTGACAAGCACCCATTCGCGCCCCATTCCGCCCCGCTTGCGCCACATTTTTTCGACCCGATTTCCCATTTTATCTTCCCATTCTCCCCGCCGTATGGTACAATAGGCCAAATATCGCACTTTAGGAGGGCAACATCATGGGCATCGTGGTCATCGGCGCCGTGTTTGTGGACATCAAGGGCTACCCTTACAGCACCTTCATCCCCGGCGGGCGCAACGCGGGGTACGTGGAATACGTCCACGGCGGCGTCAGCCGCAACATCGTGGAGGACATCGCCAACGTGGAGCTGCGCCCCACCTTTTTGAGCCTGGTGGACAAGAGCGGCGCCGGCGCCGACGTCATCCGCAAGCTCCAGGACCACAAGGTGAACACCGACTACATGGTGCCCACCCGGGACGGCATGGGCACCTGGCTGGCGGTTTTCGACAATGACGGCGACGTGGTGGCCGCCGTGTCCAAACGGCCCGACCTGACCCCGCTGCTGAACGTCCTCGAAAAGCGGGGCGACGAGCTGTTCTCCCAGGCCGACAGCATCTGCATCGAGATCGACATGGATAAGGACATCGTCAAGCGGGTGTTCCAGTTGGCGGAGAAGTACCAAAAGCCGGTGTACGCCGTGGTGTCCAACATGAGCATCGCCGTGGAGCGCCGTGACTTCCTCCGCTCCACCGCCTGCTTCGTGTGCAATCTCCAGGAGGCGGGCATCCTGTTCTCCGAGGAG
The DNA here is from genome assembly GCA_946412355.1 of uncultured Clostridia bacterium. Classification (GTDB taxonomy): domain Bacteria; phylum Bacillota; class Clostridia; order Oscillospirales; family Oscillospiraceae; genus Vescimonas. Next base: position 53,090 of record CAMKGX010000001.1, on the reverse strand, counting down.
TATGACGGCCTCTCCGTGGAGGAGATGACGGAAGTGCTGCGCAGCAAGGTGCAGATGGCCCGCCTCCCCGCCATGGTGGTCACCATGGGCTCCCGTGGCGCTGTCTGGGCCACCGCCGACGGCCAGGCCGGCGTCTGCCCCGCCAAAAAGGTGGACATGAAGGACTCCACCGGCGCCGGCGACGCCTTCTTCTCCGGCGTGGCCATTGGCCTGACCTACGGCAAGACCCTGGCCGAAGCCTGCGAGATCGGCACCCGCCTGGCCGCCTCCGTCATCTGCACGTCGGAAAACGTCTGCCCCCGCTTCCTCCCCAGCGAATTCGGCCTGGACGTGCCGGTGGTGGATTGATTATCCCTCACATACGCAAAAAGGACTGCCCTGCGGCAGTCCTTTTTTTGATGCAGCGCCTCACCGCGCACAAATAACCTCGATCTCCACCAATCCGCCCTTGGGCAGCGCCGCTACCTCCACGGCGGACCGTGCCGGGTACGCCCCTTCGGTGAAGAACTCCGCATACACGGCGTTCATGGCGGCAAAGTCGCTCATGTGCTGCAAGAACACGGTGGTTTTCACCACGTTGTCCATGGTCAGCCCCGCCTGGGCCAGAATGGCCTTCACGTTCTCCAGCGCCTGCCGGGTCTGCGCCTCCACGCCCTGGGCCAGTACGCCGCTCTCCGGGTCCAGACCCAGCTGCCCCGAGGTCACCACAAAGCCGCCGCAGTCGATGCCCTGGGCATAGGGCCCGATGGCCGCCGGTGCCTTCTCCGTGGCGAGAATGGTTTTCATAGCATCTGCCTCCTTTTGATATGATACATCCATCATACCCCACCGCCCCATAAAAAGCAACCCGCAGAAAACCCTTGCCCCCGCCGCCCCGCCGGGGTATAATAGCCAAAAACGAAAGGGGTGACGTTATGGAGGCGATTTTCTCCCGCCTGAATCGTGAAATGGCGGAGGGCCGCGACACTGTTTTATGTACCATCATCGCCGAGAGCGGCTCCGCCCCCCGGGGCGCCGGGGCCCAGATGCTGTGCGGTAAAAACGGTCTGCTGTGCGGCACCATCGGCGGCGGCGCCGTGGAGCTGGACGCCATCGAAGAAAGCAAAAAACGATTGGCCGCCAAACAGTCCCAGGTCAAGGACTACGCCCTCCACCCCGCCGGGGCATTGAAAATGGTCTGCGGAGGCGCGGTCACCGTCCACTTCCAGTTCATCCCCGCCGGCAGCGCCCCCTGGCGCGACGCCGTCGCCGGCGTGCTGCAGCGCCTGGCGGACCGGGAGAGCGCCACGCTGCTCCTGTCCCTCACCGGCGGCGCCCCGGCGCTGGCCCCGCCCCACGCGGAGCAGGCGGGCTGCTTCCCCCTGGCCGTCACCCCCGGCGACAGGGCCATATTGTTCGGCGCGGGCCATTGCAGCGCCGCCCTGTCCCCCCTGCTGCAAACCCTGGGCTTCCGTGTCACCGTTATGGACGACCGCCCCCCTCTGGCGGACAGCGCCCGTTTCCCCGGCGCGGAACAGGTCATCTGCGGCGACTTTGCCCGCATCGACGACTATCTCACCCTGACGGAGGACGACTTCGTGGTGGTGATGACCAGCGGCCACCGCAATGACTTCACGGTGGAGGAGCAGGTGCTGCGCCGCCCCTACGCCTACCTGGGGGTCATCGGCTCCAAGAGCAAAAAGGAGGCGGTAAACGCCATGCTGCGCCAGGCCGGTATCTCCGATGAAGCCATCGCCGCCGTCCACACCCCCATCGGCCTGCCCATCGGCGCCGTCACCCCGGAGGAGATCGCCGTGTCCATCGCCGGGGAGATGATCGCCTTCCGTGCCGCCCGCCGCCAAGATGCCGGCATCAACCCCCATCGCTGCCCCATGCGGTAAGCCGCCCCTTACCCGAAAATCCTTGCCTTTGCCGGAAAAATGTGGTACTTTAGTGGGTAGAACGATTGCAAAGGAGCTGATCCCATGCATTTGCAGGAATCCGGCGAAATGTATCTGGAGACCATCCTCATCCTCTCCAAAAAATCCAACTTCGTCCGCGCCATCGACGTGGGCGAATATATGGGCTACTCCAAGCCCAGCGTCAGCCGCGCCGTGGGGCTTTTGAAGGCCGGCGGCTATATCCAGGTGGACGAAAACGGCGCCATCACCCTGCTGCCCCCCGGCCAGGAGGTGGCCGAGCGCATCTATGAGCGCCACCGGGTCCTCACCGACTTCTTCACCCGCATCGGCGTAGACCCGGACGTGGCGGAGTCCGACGCCTGCCGCATCGAGCACGTCATCTCCGAGGAGACCTTCAACGCCTGGCGCGCCCACGAAGAAGCCCAGCCCTGACCTGCCATAACACCACAAAACACCCGGCGCAGCATAATGGCCGCGCCGGGTGTTTTTATGCTATATGGCTATATCGTCACCCTTCCCGGGGCCCGGGGCGGTATTCCCTCCCCTGCTCCCGCAGCCGGATGCCCCCGGCAGACAGCTCGGTGAGGCGCTTCTGCAGCCCTTCCACCCGCTCCGCCAAAAGCGACACGGTAAGGGTAATGTCCGCGGCGTATTCCGCCCCGTCCACCGTACCCGACAGCGCCTCCACCTCCAGCTTCACCCGCTCAAAGAGGGCATAGGGGCAGGGGATCTCCACCCTGGCCCACAGCCCCATGGTGGCGGCCCCGGCGGCGGCAAGGGCGTCCTTGGCCCCCCGGCTGTAGGCCCGGGTCAGCCCCCCGGCCCCCAGCAGAATCCCGCCGAAGTACCGGGTCACCACCACCACCGCGTCGGTGACGTTCTCCCGCTCCAGCACCTTCAGCATAGGCTGGCCCGCCGTGCCCTGGGGCTCGCCGTCGTCGCTGTACCGGGCGGTGTTCTCCCCCAGGCGGTAGCACCAGCAGTTGTGCCGCGCGTCGTAATATTGGCTCTTCATCTCCCGGATGCGCTCCTGGGCCTCCTCCTCGCTGGATATTTTCCAGATATGGCTGATAAACCGGGAGCGCTTCTCGGTGAACTCGCTCTCGGCGTCGGAGAAGGGCACGCGGTACACGCTCATTCCCATTCCTCCTTGGGCTCCACCCAGCCCTCGATGTAATCCTTCAGCTGCCCCAGCTGCCGGGGATTGCACACCGCCACCACGTCCACCGTGGCCTCGTAGCTGACGCTCTCCACCTTGGCCTCCCGGTACAGCACGTCCAAAAGCCCCGTCTTATCGTAAGGCAGATGCAGCGTCACCCGCCGGGTGCCCTTGTCCAGCTTCCGGTCGATGGCGCGCATCAAATCGTCGATGCCCTCCCCCGTCAGCGCCGACACGGATACCGCGTCCGCCTCCTTCTCCCGCTGGCCGGAAAAGGCCAAATCGGACTTGTTGTACACCCGGATGCAGGGGATGTGGTCGGCCTTCAATTCCCGAATCAAATCGTCCACAATTTGCGCCTGCTCCCGCCACTGTGGGTTGCTGGCGTCGATGACGTGCAGCAGCAAGTCGGCGTATTCCAGCTCCTCCAGCGTGGCCTTGAACGCCTCCACCAGCTGGTGGGGCAGCTTGCGGATAAAGCCCACCGTGTCGGAGATGACCACGTCCAGCGTGTCGCTGACGGTCAGCAGCCGTGTGGTGGTGTCCAGGGTGTCAAAGAGCCGGTTGTTGGCGGGGATCCCCGCGCCGGTGATGGTGTTCAGCAGCGTGGACTTCCCCGCGTTGGTGTAGCCCACAATGGCCACCACGGGGATCTCGTTCTTCTGCCGCCGCTGCCGCTGGGTGGCCCGCACCCGCCGCACCTCCTGCAATTCCTCTTTCAGCTTGTCGATTTTCCGGTGGATGTGCCGCCGGTCGGTCTCCAGCTGCGTCTCGCCGGGGCCCTTGGAGCCGATGGGCCCCTTGCCGCTGGTGCCGGCCTGGCGCTCCAGGTGGGTCCACATGCCCACCAGCCGCGGCAGCAGGTACTGGTACTGTGCCAGCTCCACCTGCAGGCAGCCCTCCTTGGTCTTGGCCCGCTGGGCGAAGATGTCCAGGATAAGGCCGCTCCTGTCGATGACCTGCACGCCCAAAAGCTCCGTCAGCACCCGGATCTGGCTGGGGGACAGGTCGTTGTCAAAGATCACCATGGTGGCCTTTTCCTGCTCCACCATGCCCTTGACCTCCTCCACCTTGCCCTCGCCGATAAAGCTGTGGGGGTCGGGCTTGTCCCTGCCCTGCAATATCATGCCCACGCTCTCGCCCCCGGCGGTCTCCACCAGGGCGGCCAGCTCGGCCAGGGACTCCTCATCGGCGCTGTCGCTGCCCAGCACCGGCGAGCGCAGCCCCACCAGCACGGCGTAGTCCCGCACCGCGTCATGGGATTCAATCGTTTTGCGTTCCATAGTCACCTCATGCGTATCGTTTTCGCCATTATAGTATATCCCGCCCCCGATGGCAATAAAAAAAGACCTGTACCCTCGTCGAGTACAGGTCTTTCTGCGTGTCCTTTAGCCCTCCAGGCCGAAGCGCTTGTTGAACTTGGCAACACGTCCGCCGGTATCCACCAGCTTCTGCTTGCCGGTGAAGAAGGGGTGACACTTAGAGCAGACTTCCACGCGAATATCCTTCTTCGTAGAACCTGTCTCAATCACATTACCGCAGGCGCATTTGATCGTAGTCTGCTGATAATTGGGATGGATTCCTTCCTTCATTGCTCTTGTTCACCCCTTTCTGGTTCACTCGTCGCTGCGGGCAAACCCACAAACGCAACTGTGATGATACCACATCATCCCCGGAATGGCAAGTGTTTTTTTACAAATTTATCGTGGAATTTGTGTGGAAAAAGTACAACACCTTCTCCCCCACCGGCAGATCCAGCACCCTGCCCAGGGCCAATGCGTAGGCTTCCAGCTGCGAGCGGTAGTGTTCCGCCCGCCCCGGCATGGTCTCCGCCGTCACCCGGTCTGTCTTGAAATCCACGATCACCAGCTTACCGTCCTCCACAAAGGCGCAGTCCACCACGCCCTGGAGCATGATCTCCTCCCCTGCCCCGTCATCGCCCAGAATGCCGCCGTCCACCAGCAGGTTGAACCGCTGCTCCCGGTACACACGCCCGCTGCGGCGAATCCGCTGACACAGCGCCGTATCCAAAAACCGCTCCACCGCGCCGCAGTCCACCGCCTCCGCCTGCTGCTGCGTCAGCAGCCGCTTTGCCGCCATGGCCTCCACCTGGGCCGCCACCGTGTCCCCGCCCGCCGAGAAGTCCAGATACTGCATCACCAGATGCATGGCGGTGCCCTTTTCCGTGGCGGTGAGGGCGGTGGTCTCCTGCAGGAATCTGGGCCGCGGGAAGTCGCCTCCATAGGCCCGGGGCGCTCCTTCTTCCCGGATCTCCTCGTCCCACTCCCGGCCCTTAAGCTCCGTCGCCGTCACCTTGGTGGGCAGCGTGGTGGCGGCGCCGTGGCCATACTGCCACGTAAGCTTGGCCGCGTCCGCCGTGAGAGCCGGGGCAGCGTCCTCCCCGCCGCCCTCCGCCGCGGCCTCCGCCGTGGGCGCGTTGTGCCACAGCGACACCTGCCAGCCGCAGCCGCCGCCCATAGGCAAATCGTTCACCCCGGCGAACTGCCGCAGCACCGACGCCTCCGGCGTTTTCAGCAGCGGCAGCAGAATCCACTGTCCCATGCTCTTGGCCTCTGCCACTGCCTGGGACGGCACCGGGTCGTCGGTAACGGCGCACAAGTCCCGCACCAGCTTCTCGGCATTGCGCTGGCAGTGCACCAAAATCAGCTTTTCCTTCGCCCGGGTCATGGCCACGTAGAGAATCCGCATCTCCTCGGCCTTGGCCTCTTTTTCCAGCACGGCAGACACCGCCGTCCGGGTAATGGTGTCGTACCGGATCCGCCGCTTCTCGTCAATCCGCACCGTGCCCAGTCCCAGCTGGGGATGCACCAGCACCATTTTCTTCAAATCGTCGGTGTTAAAGGCCTTGTGCAAATCGCAGAGAATGACGATGGGGAACTCCAAGCCCTTGGACTTGTGGATGGACATGATGCGCACGCCGCCCCCGCCGCCGCCGGACAGCTTGGGCAGCTTTTCCTGCTCCATCATCTCCCGCACGTAGGTCACAAAGTCGAAAAGGCCCCGCCGCCCGGCGGCCGTCACCTCGCAGGCAAAGCGGTAAAAGGCAATGAGATTCTGCCGCCGCTGGGCCCCGCCGGGCATAGCGCCGAACACCGCCTGGGCGTGGAGCACGTCGTAAAGCTGCCAGATCAGCTGGTCGGCGGACAGCTCCCGGCTGTCCCGGCGCAGCCCCTCCAGCAGTGCCAGAAAGGCGCGGCTGTCCGCCCCGCCGTCGGCGCAGAGGGCCTCGAAAAAGTCCCCCTCCCGGTGCCCTGCGCGGATCTCCGCCAGCCGGTCCGGGGAGAAGCCACCCAGGGCCGAGCGCATGGCCGACAGCAGCGGCACGTCCTGCCGGGGGTTGTCGATGATCTGTAAAAAGCTGAACACCACCCCGATTTCCGCCGCGTCAAAGAGGGAGCTGCTCTCCTCGCCGCTGCACAGGATGTTCCGCTCCGCCAGCGCGGCGGAAAAGGCGGCCATCCTGGCCCTGGGCGAGCGCATGAGGACGACGATATCCTCCTCCCGGCAGGGCCGGAAGCCGTCCCCCTCCTGCACCGGGTAGCCCTGGTCCAGCAATGCGCGGATGCGGCCCGCCACAAAGGCTGCCTCCTCCGCCGTCCTGTCCCGCTTGTCCTCGCCCTCGTCCTCCACACTGACCAAATGGTATTCCGTCTCCGCCCCGGTGCGGGGCAGGTAGTATTCCGCGCCGTAGTAAAGCCGCTCATCGTCGCCGTAGTCCAGCTCCCCGGCCTGCCGGGTGAGAATGCGGGAAAACACGAAGTTCACCGCCTCCAGCACCTCCCGCCGGGACCGGAAGTTCCGGGTCAGCAGCACTTTCCGCGCCTCCCCCTCCCGGGCGGAGGCAGCGTCGGCAAAGGTGTCGTATTTCCGCAGGAAAATGGTGGGGTCGGCCATGCGGAAGCGGTAGATGCTCTGCTTCACGTCGCCCACCATAAAGAGGTTCTCCCCCTCCCGGGACACGGCGGCAAAAATGTGGTCCTGCACGTCGTTGCTGTCCTGGTACTCGTCCACCATAATCTCCCGGTACCGCCCCGCCACGTGGCGGGCCAGCTCGGTGGGAGCGTCGTTTTCCTCCAGCAGCAGCGCAATGGCAAAGTGCTCCATGTCGGCGAAATCCATGACGTTCCGCCGCGCCTTCTCCTCCCGGTAGGCCCGGGCAAAGTCCCCGGTGAGGTCCACCAGGGCCAGCATAGCCGGCGCCATGGCCTCAATATCGTCAATGTACTCCTGCTGGCTGACGGCGAAGATGTCCGCCATCTTCTTCAGCTCGTCCTTGCACCTGTTGCGGATGGCCTTGGCCCTCTCGCTCTCCGGGCAGGACGCCACCCCTTTCAGCCGCTGGAAGGCGGGCACGGCGTAGGCCATGGCGTCCCAGCCCCGCTCCGCCGCCTCCGTCATGGCCCGGATGGCCCGGGCCTCCTGCAAAAACTGCTCTCCGTAGGCGTCCAGCACCTCCGGGGCAGTCGCCATTCTCTCCACGGCCCGCTCCATCTGCCCGGCCCAGTAGTCCGCCGCCGTCAGCACGTCCGTCAGCACCACCCGGCCGTACACGCTGCCTGCCAGGTCGGTGATGGGCTGCTCCCAGCCCCGGCGCATCTCCTTAAGCCAGGCCTCCGGCCGGGGATGGCTCTGGATTTTGGTGTGGAGCTCCGCCACCAGGTCCCGCAGCTTTCGGTCGTCCCGGCCCTGGCCCAGGGTGTTCATCAGCTGTTCCTTTTCCCCGTCCATGGTCTGGTAGAACCGCTCCAGCGTGTCCTCCAGCACATGGTGCTGCAATACGGCGGCCTCCTGCTCATCCAGGGCCCGGAAATCCGCCGTGTAGCTGCGCCCGCCGATGGGCGGCAAAAGATGTACGTTCTCCCGCAGCAGCGCCGCGCAAAAGGCGTCCACCGTCTTGATGTCCGCCCGGTACACCCGGTAGAGCTGGCTGCGCAGATGCTGGTCGTCCGGGAATGCCGCCACCTGCTGGGCCAGCTCTGTGGCGATCTTGCCCCGCAGCTCGGCAGCGGCGGCCTTGGTGTAGGTGATGATGAGGAAGTCATCCACGTTGCCGCCCTCCCGGACGGCCCGCAGCAGCCGCTCCACCAGCACCTTGGTCTTGCCGCTGCCCGCCGCGGCGGACACCAAAAGCTGCCCACCCCCGTTTTCCACAGCGGTTTTCTGCTGTTCAGTCAGCGTTACGGCCATGCGCTCCCTCCTCCCTCTCGTCCATCATCTGCCAAAAGTCCTTCTCATCCGTTTTCTGTAAATACCGGTGGCGGTCATACCGCTCGTCGAAGCAGCACACTGTCCGATAGGGACAGTAGGTACAGGCGTCCTTCTCCGCGCCGTAGGCGCAGGGGTCGGCGCTGATGTTGCCCCGGCGAATCTCCCCGGCGATCTGCCGCAGCACACGGTCCACGTGGCGGCCCAGCTTCCCCAGCTGTTCGGCGGTGGCCAGGCTGCCGGTGAGGGTGCCGTCCTTCCGGCTGCCCACCGGCAGATACACCGCCTGGGCCGGGGCGCCGTGCTCCATGGCCTGCAACACCGCCGCATCGTCCAGCAGCAAGCCGCTGCGCTTTTGCTCCTTCAGCCGCTGGGCCGCGATGGCACTGTCGGTGCTGTTGCGGCTCATGGATAAAATGGGGTCCTTGGCCGGGTGATACAGTACGCCCGCCGGCACCACCGGCTTGCCGAAATAGGCCTTCCCCTGCTGCTGCAAGGTAAAAAGGTACAGCAGCATCTGGATGCCCAGGCCGTAGCGCACATCGGTGAAGCTGAATTTCTTCTTGCCGGTCTTGTAGTCCACCACCCGCAGATACAGCTTGCCGTCCTTTTCCCAGGCGTCCACCCGGTCCACCTTTCCGGTGACGGACAGGGCCGTGTCGCCGTCCTCCACGTGGATGGCGGGCAGCGCGCCGTCCCTGCCGCCGAAGCCCAGCTCAAAGGCCACCGGCGTAAAGTCGGATTGACGCAGCTCTTCCACCAGGCTTTCCACCACCGCCAGCGCCTCCTGCCGCAGCCGCAGGAAGAGATAGCGGAACCGGGGGCTCTTGCCCCCCAGGTCGCCCACCTCCGTGGTGGTGTATTCCTCTACGTACCGCTCCACCATACGGTGCAGCGCGTCGCTGTCCAGGGCGGCAAAGCCTCCCTTCTCCCCCGCCTCCCGGGCCACGTTTTCCAGCAGATAGTGGATAAACGTACCCACCTGGGAGGCGTCGAAGTCCGCCTGCTTCCGCTCTTTGGCCCCCAGGCCGTACTGCATGAAGTAGGCAAAATGGCAGGAGTTAAACTTGTCCATCCGGCTGGCGGACATGGGCACCTCCCTGCCGTACAGCAGTCGCACCGCCTTCGGGGACAGCCGTCCCCTCTCCATGCGGCTGCCCTGTTCCATAGCCCGGCACACACCCTGGAACGCGGGGTCCTCCGCAAAGTGCCGCCAGAGGGGCGAGCCCATCTGCTCCCCCGCCGCCTCCAACGCCGTGGCGGGCATCTCCAGTCGGTAGGCCCCATCCTGCCGGGGCTTCCGGCACCGGGGAAACAATTCTTCCAGCCGGTGCACCACAAAGCTGGGCAGCAGCGCCACGCCCCTGGCGTCCAACGTGGGATAGCTGACGCAAAGGCCCTCCGTGGGCTGCACCAGGCAGGCGTAAATGTTCTGCAATTCGTTGTCCAGCTGGTCAAAATCCCTGTCCGACAGCCGGATCTCCCGCTGCTGCAGCACCTCCCGATCCTCCCGGTCCAGAATGCCGGTGCGGTGCTCCGTCAGCGGCAGCACGCTGTCGTTGGCTCCCAGCAGGAACATATAGCGCACGTTGTGGCGGTCGTTGCGGGTGATCTCACTGACCTTCACCTGGTCCAGCGTGGCAGGGATGGTACCCACGCTGTACTGGGTCAGCACCAGCCGCAGCAGCCGGGCAAACTCCTCGCCGTCCACCGCCGTGTCCCCCAATATCTCCACGAACTGGTCCAGCACGCCGCAGAAGATCTCCCAGATCTGGCGGTACTCCGCCGCCGTCTGGGCGTCGCCCGCCGCCGCCAGCTGTTCCGCCGCCGTCTGCAGCGTCTCCGGCACATGGGTCTGCTGGGCAAAGCGGTACAGCGCCGCCGCCTTCTCCCGGGCGGTGGCCTCCTCCGTCATGGCGCGGTGCAGCGCCGCAAAGGGCGCGCGCACCTTGCGGCGTATCTCGTTGATAGCGGCCAGCTGTGCCCGGTAACGGTCGTCCATGGCCAGGCCGTAGCCAACCGGGTGGGCCACCCAGTCCTCGTCCCGGATCCAGGTGGTGCCCCGGATGTTCCAGGCTATGACGTAGTTTTCCAGCACGTCACACTCCTCCGCCGAGATGCCGGCCATGCCGGTTTTCAGGCAGCGGAACATATCCTGGTAGCCAAAGCCGCCGGTGACGGCGTCCAGGGCCGAGGTCAGCATGGTGATGGCAGGCTTTTCCAAAATATCGCTGCGGACGCTGACGTAGGCGGGAATCTCGCAGCGGCGGAAAATCTCCCGGATCAGTGGCCCGTAGTCCTCCAATCGGCGGCAGGCCACGCCCACGTCCCGGTAGCGCACGCCCTGCATGGCCAGGCGGCGAATGGCAGCCGCCACCCACTCCACCTCGCTGTACGCCGTGTCGGCGCGGTAGATAGTGACGGCCTCCGTCTCCTCCGGCCACGCCGTCTCCTCTCCAAACAGATGCTGTTCCAGATGGCCCAGCGCCCCCGGCATCCGGGCGGTAAGGTACTGGATTTCGCACCTCACCCCCGCCTCCCGGGCCAGGCGCACCAGCCGTTCCCGCTCCCGCACCGCGTTGCCGAACAGGGTGGCGTCGTACTTGTCCCCCAGCAGCGTCACGGTGACGCTGTGGCAGCGTGTCAGGGCGTGACGCAATACCCGCTCCTCCTGGGCGTTGAAAAGGGAGAAGCCGTCCACGTACAGGTCGGCCCCGTCCAGATAGTCGCTGCCGGGCAGGGCGTCCGCCAGCTTCTGTATCCGGGAGCGGTGGTCAAAGCCCTCGGTGTGGAGCCGGGCGTCGTAGGCGGCATACAGCAGCGCCACGTCCCGCAGCTTGTCCCCTGCCGTCCCCTCCAGATCCGCCACCTGGGCCATCAGCGTATCGGGGGCGATGGCGTATGCGGCGAACTCGTCAAAGAGGGTCATGAGCTGCTCCAAAAAGGCGGAGCGCCGGGAGGGCCGGGCGAACACCGTCAGCGAGGGGGACAGCTCCTGCAAGCACCGGCGCAGGGTGAGAATCTTACCGCCGTTATCCAGCGTGAAGTCGGAAAGGCCCCCGGTCTGGGACAGCACCCGGGTGGCAAGAGAGCGGAAGGTCAGCACCTCCGCGTCCCGCCCGGCGGTGTCCCCCAGGGCGCGGCACAGGTCCACCTCCGCCTCGTGGGAGGTATGCTCCGGCACCAGCAGCAGCTGGCGGCGGTGGCGGCGGTTTTGGGCGATGGCGTCCACACAGCGGCGGGACTTGCCCGCCCCGGCCCGACCGATCCACAGTCGCAGCATACGAATCCCCTCCTTTTTACCGTTTTTCTCTATTAAAACACAGGATGTGTCCCAAAATTCTCCCACTATTATACTTTTTTCTGTCTGAAATGTAAATAGCGGCGGCCCATGGGCCGCCGCTTTCAATTTAGTAACTATTTTATTTATTTTCCCATGTATACACGGAGTTTTTGCCACAATTCCACCACTTTGAAGCGGATTTCGTAATGCGTATTCTCCCGTTTCATCAGGGCGATTTCCTCCCCGGAGAGGCCCGCTTTTTCCGCCGTTTCCTCCCACTCCACCGCCGAGGCGGTGCACAGGGGCGGATAGACCACACACCACCAGTTTTTGCCCTCGGCCTCCCCCAGCAGGACGCGGAGAGCCAGGTACTTTCCGCCCGGCAAAGCAAAGGAATCATAGGTCTTTTCCGGAAATTCCGTCACTTTTACTTCCGCTTCCGCGGTATAGCCGCAGCCGCTCTCGGCCAGGGTGGCGTTGGCGATACGCTGGATGTCGGGCAGGTGGTCTTCGATGATCTTCTCTGCCGCGTCAACGCCGGAAACGCCTTTTAGCAAGCCCTGTGTAAAGGATAATACATTGTCACGTACCAGCAGCTTTACCGCCTGGTCGGCGTCGCTGTCGGATTGGGCAATCACGTGGAGACGCACCATTTTTCCCGCCAGATTTTCCTGCTTTTGGGCGCTGGCGGCACCCCAGAGGGCCGTGAAGGCAAAGGCCAACAGCAGCGCCATTTCTATACGATTCATCGTTAATTTCGACATAAAAACACCGTCCATCACGGAAAATTACAGTTCCATGATGGACGGAATTGAATATTCTTAAACCTTTACCTATCAAATAATTACAATGTCCTGCCAAAAAATGATACCGTTTGTTCCGTTTGCAAGGCCGCGGCCGCCTGGGCCGCCCCCTCCCGGGAGGCGAACAGGCCGAACACAGCGCTGCCGCTGCCGGACAGCATGGCGCCCATGGCACCCTGTGCCATAAGCCGGCTGCATAGGGCGGCGGTGGCGGCGTCGGGGGGCAGCACCTTCTCGAAGGTGTTGGTCATGGCGGCGCAGACGCCGGGCAGGTCCCCCGCTGTCAGGGCGGACACCATGGGGGTGGCGTCCAGGGGGTCATAGCAGGCGGATTCGTCGATGCGGCGGTACATGGCGCCGGTGGAGTAGGCTTCATGGGGCTTCACCAGCACCGCCCAGCACTTCGGCAGGGGCGGCAGGGGCGACAGCTTCTCCCCCCGCCCGGCGGCCAGGGCGGTGCCGCCCCGGACGCAGAAGGGCACGTCGCTGCCCAAAGCCGCCGCCATGGCCTCCAGCTCGCTATCCGGCAGGGCCGGGGCGTAGAGACGGCGCAGGGCCCGGAGGGCCGCGGCGGCGTCGGCGCTGCCGCCGCCCAGCCCCGCCTGCATGGGGATGACTTTATGAAGATGGATGGTCACGCCGTCCAGGGGGACGCCGGTGCGCTGAAAGAACAGCACAGCGGCCCGGTAGACCAGGTTGTCCTCCCCGGTGGAGAGGGCGGGGTCGGTACAGGTCAGGGCGATGCCTCCGCCGGTGTGGGCGGTGACGGTAAGGGTGTCGCACACGTCCACCGTCTGCATGACGGACACCAGCTCATGGTACCCATCCGCCCGCCGGGGGCCTACGGACAGCTGCAAATTGATTTTGGCGGGGGCCTTTTCCACATGGGTCGTCATTTCACGATCTTCCTGGCTTCGATATAGTACCGCTTATCCTGGGCGTGGCCCATGGAGAAGGTCTTGCGGGGCAGCACGCCGTCGGCCATCACGGTCTTGAACAGCTGCTCCTTGCCCATGGCGGGCAGCTTGATGCCGAAGTTGCCGGGCTTGGCACTCAACTCATCCACCACCGCGTCGCCGTGGATATAGTCCACCTCGCCGCCAAATTCCTTGAGATAGTCGTCCAGGAAGGTCTGGACGGAGGCCACGCACAGCTGCTTGGTGGGATGGGGGATGGTGAGATAGCCGGAATGGCCGGCGTAGCAGTAGGCAAAGCAGTGGCCCTCGCCCCGGCCCTCGTAGGTACCGGGATAATACTCTTTCAGCTTGGCAATCAGATGGGCGGGATCTACGCCGAAGAGGACCCGGTGGATGGGTTCAAACTGCAGGGCGTCGTCGTGGTTATTCACCACCTCCACCAGGGCGAACCGGGCGGGCAGGCGCAAATACTCCTCGGGGGTCTTGCCCTTCTTCTGCTCCTCATAGCAGGCCTTGGCGGTGGCCAGAGAGTGGTTGCCGTCGCCTACGGCGAACAGCAGGGGCGCCGCGCCGGAGAGGTGGTATTTGGCCATCTGGGCCTGGGGGGAGCACAGGCCGGTGAGGGCGTCGGCCACGGCGTCGATCTGCTTTTCAGACAGGCGGTAGCCCTTGATATGGCCGCCGTTTTGCATCAGGTCGAAATCATAGACCACGTCCATGGTGTCCGCCGCGGCGGTGAGGGGCTCGATGACGGTCTTCTCCGGGTCGTCGATGAGCAGCATGACGTGGGGCAGCTCGATGGGGGCGTTGCGGCGGACCCGGGCACGGGGCGGGATGCGCTCCTGGACAGTGGCCTCGGTGGCACGGATGAGGGCGCCGCTGCCGGGGGTGAAGTCGTAGGCGTCCAGGTCCACCATGCCCACCAGGCCGTGGCGGATGCGGCCGTCGGACTGCTGGCGCTCCACATAGATGAGGGAGGCGGGCAGCGTCTCAAAGATGCCCTTGTCCAGATAGTCGGCCATGGCGGCGTTGATGTCCGCAATAAACTCATCCACATTGGGGGCTTTCAGATTGGCCTCGGGCAGAATGAGGCGCAGCGTGGAGGGCGCGTCGCCCACCTGCTGCTCCACCGCCTGCCAGTACTCCGGCTCGGAGGTGAACTGGTCGCAGGCCACCACAGCCCACTTGGTCATATCCTGCCCCTTGGGCAGCAGAATGTCGGCGGGATAAAAACCCAGCTTATCGAATTTATTTTCCATTTGCCGTTCCTCCTTGTTCCCACGGGATGGCCCGGTGCCATCGCCTTTTTCACAATATACCAAATTGCAGCGCAGTTTGCAACGGCATTTTGTGAAAATCCCCCATGGCTGGTGGCAAAATTGCCGGGTATAAGGCGGCGAAACCCAGGGCAGAATAGGGACAGCATCCATGCGAGGAGGTATCACAATGAAAATACTGGACAAGGTGGCGCTGATTCTGGTCATCGTAGGCGCCCTGAACTGGGGCAGCGTGGGGCTTTTCGGCTTCGACTGCGTGGCCTTTCTCTTCGGCGGACAGATGGGCGCCATCAGCCGCATCGTGTATTCCCTGGTGGGCATCGCGGGGCTGTGGTGCATTACGCTGCTGTTCCGGGACACGGAAGGCCGGTAAGGCAAAGGGCAAAAGGGACTGTCTCGCCGAGACAGTCCTTTTTATATATGTAAGGCATATTTACTTTACAGCAAGGCGGGCGGCCAGGTCGCCGTCGGGGGTGACGTAGAGGGTGCGATAGGTGGTGTAAATCACCATGCCGGGGCGGGCCTGGGGCGGCTTTTTCACGTATTTGACGGGGGTGTAGTCCACCGGCACCTTGCTGCCCTCCCGGCCCTGGGAAAACCAGGCGGCCAGCATGGCGGCCTCCCACAGACTCTGCTGGTCGGGCTCCGCGCCGTCGGTGCAGAGGATGACATGAGAGCCGTGAATCTTCTGGGTGTGGAGCCAGATATCCCACTTTTGGGCGGACTTATGGGTCAGCTTGTCGTTCTGGGCATTGTTGCGCCCCACCAGAATGCGGAGGCCCGCCGTGGAGCGGAACTCCCGGGGCCGGGACTGGCGCTGGAAGCCACCCTTTTTGCCGCCCTGGCGCAGGTAACCGCCCTCCACCAGCTCGGCGCGGATGTCGTTGAAATCCTGCTCCGACTCCGCCTGTTCCATCTCCTGACGGACACTTTCCAGATAGGAAAGCTCGGTATTTCCCTTTTCTATCTGCTCCGTCAGTATTTTTTCGGCGGTTTTCGCCTTGGCGTATTGTTTGAAATACCGGTCGGCATTTTCCCTTGGGGACAGGCGCACGTCCAGGGGGATCTCGATGGTGGGGCTGCCCTCCTCATAGTAGTTCTCCACCGCCACGGCGCTCATGCCCCGCTGCATGCGGTAGAGGTTGGCGATGATCAGCTCGCCGCGAAGCCGCAGCGTCTCCCGGTCACGGGTCTGGGACAGCTCCTTTTCCTGCAGGGCCAGCTTGCGGCGCAGGCGGGCGGTGGCGTTGGTAACGGTTTTCACCAGGTCCTGGCCCTTTTGCTTTACCCGCTCCGCCTGCTCCCGGCGGACAAAATAGCCGTCCAGCAATTCGGAGAAGGTGTCATAGGTCACGTTCTCGGCATACTCACCGTATTGGAACAGGGGTTGGTATGTAAAGTCAATTACCTTGTCACCGTGGCGGATGACGGTGGGCAGGAATTGCTGGGCTATGACGGCCTCCCGCCAGGCGGAAAAGGCGTCCCACAGGGAGGCGGCGTCCGCCTCCGGGCCGCCGGCGCGGCAGACGATCTCCCGGGCCATCAGAGGGGAGATGGCGGTGAAGGCGGACACCAGCCACTCGTCCAGCGGGCCATCTGTGGGAGGGGTGAAGTCCTCCTCCGTGACGGCGAAGGGGTCCTGACGGGGCTGCTGGGGGGGCAGATGGTAATAGAGGCCGGGCAGCACCTGGCGCTGGGCGGACATCTCAAAATCCACGCGGCGGAGACAGTCGATGATGCGGCCGTCGCCGCCGCAGAGAATCAGGTTGGCGTGGCGGCCGATAGCCTCCAGAATCAGGGAATAACTACTCTGCTCGCCCCACTCGTTGGCGGCGTCGATGTGCAGCGTGACCACACGCTCCAACGGCGCTTGCTGGACGGCATCGATGCGGCCGCCGGAGAGGTATTTCCGCAGGAGCATACAGAACATGGGGGGCTGGGTGGGATTGTCCCGCAGCAGGGCCGTCATGTGCAGGCGGGGCTGGTTGGGGCTGGCGCACAGCAGCAGGCGGCGATTGCCCCGCAACAGCAGAATCACCTGATCCCGGGAGGGCTGCTGAATCTTTTCGATGCGGCTGCCCACCAGTTGGGGCGTCAGCTCCGCCACCACGGCGGAGAGGCAAACGGCGTCCAGCGGCATTACTGCTCCCCTCCCATCATGGCGTCAAAAAGCTGGTTGATACGGTCTTTCCGGCCCAGTAAATAGAGGTAGCCAAAGAGGGCCTCCAAGGCGGTGGCCTGCTGGTACTGGGCGCGGCTGGCGTGGGCGGGGATGGAATGGACGTTGGCATTGCGGCCACGGCGAAAGACAGATTGCTCCTCCTCCGTCAGCAGGGGGAGGATGATTTGGGACAGTTCCGCCTGGCGGGGGGCGCAGACCAGCGACACCGTGGCCCGGTGGAGGCCCTTGCCGGTGGCTTTGCCGTGGGCGCACAGCCAGGCGCGCACCAAAATCTCATACACCGCGTCGCCCATGTGGGCCAGGCCGATGGAGCTGATGGCGCCCACGTCCTCGGGGGACAGATGGGGGTTAAAATGATCGGTCATGGGGGTTCTCCTTGCCGTACATACAATATTGGTACGATTATGGCACGGCGGAGCAAAAAATGCAAGGGTTATGGTGGGTTATGGTGGGCTGCGGCGGGCAAGGCAGCCCACGGCGGACCGCATTTCGGCCCGGGTGGCGGCCGTCATGGCAAGGTTCGCCACCGCCTGCTGCTGCTCCTCCGTCATGGCGGAAAAGCAGCGCATGGCGCTGCGGCTCTGGGTCAGGGCCATGGCAAAGGGACGGGGCAGGTCGGATACGTCCATGTGTTTCACCTCGGCTTTAGGGTGGTCGAAACAGGGCGAAAATATGTATTCAATAAAAAAATACGACCCGCCTTTCCCCTTTCGGGGCGGCGGGCCGTATTCCTGCGGCGGGCATCAGCCCACCGACGAGGTACCGTCAGTCGCGCTTGTCTTCCTTGGAATGGTTCTGATCCTGCTGGCTGTTCTGACCGTTCTTGTTGGTCTTGGTGTTCTGATACTCCTTATCACTCATGGTATCACCTCCTGCCTTTGGCATAGGGAGTATGCCCGGACAGGAGGTGATTTATACCATTTATTCTGTTTTCCCAGCCCGTTACTCCTGGGTGAGGTCGAACAGGATGCGGCCGATGGCGGCGCCGCTGTCCTGGGTGATACCGTATTCGCCGTCATCCTGCCGCTCGTAGCGGACAGTGGCGGTGACGTCCTCGCCGTATTGGGGGTTGTCCAGATTGTCGGCAATCATGGCAAGCATGATGCGGAAAACCTTATTGGACACCTGGCTCTGGGACATGGTGAGCAAATCGGGGTCCTGGGAGAGCTGGCGGATGGCCTCCTCCTCCACCGCCGCCATGTCCACCTGGAACAGCTTCAGGGGGCTAACGGTGACGGGGACATCGTAGCCGCCGCCGGACTTGACGGCGTCGCCCACCGTGAAGCGGCAGGCGGCAAGGGCGGAAGTGAGGGTGGAGCGGATGAGGGCTTCGGTCTCCTCGTCCAGGGCGGCGCCCTGGCCCCGGAAGCCGGCGATTACCTCGTCAATCAATTGGGTGCGCAACGCCTCCGCCTCGGCGGCGGATTCGTCAGCAGTGTCGGCAGGCAGCGTGCCGCACAGGCCGCTCATCAGCGTGGTGACGTAGGTCTTGGCCTCCTGGGCAGAGGGGCGGCCGAAGCAGCCGGTAAGGCACAGGCACAGGGCCAGACACAGGGAAAGCGCCAGGGCGGCGCGGAGAAAACGGTGGGTATTCATGGCAATGCCTCCTATGGTGGGCGTGGGCCGCGGCTGCGGCGGGGTCGGCTATTATTCTACCACAATCCGTAGGGGATGACAAGTTTCGATTGGCGGAAAATGGTGGCAGCACTTGAAAGAGGGGGCGGGAACGGATATAATAAAGAGAGTTTTACGGGAAAAGGAGGTGCGCACGTGACGGAGTTTACCATCTCTCTGGCGGGCGTGGCAGTGGGCGTGGCGGCCCTGTATCCCAGAACAGAGGCGTTTTGCCGGGACTATCTGACGGACGCGGCGCCGCAGTGCGCATTGACGATTTCCGAGGCGGACATCGACAGTGAGGCGGAGCGCTCGGCCCGGGAGGACGCGTTGGAGGGCATCGGGCCCCGGCATTTCTCCCGGCCCTATCTGGAGACGCTGGCGGTGTATCGCAAGGCGGCGGATCTGCTGCTGGAGAAGGGCGCCGTGGTGTTCCACAGCGCCGTGGTGGCCTATAATGGCAAGGCGTATGCCTTTACAGCAAAATCCGGCACCGGCAAGACCACACACGTGAATTTATGGCTGAAAAATATCCCCGGGGCCTACGTGCTCAACGGGGACAAGCCGCTGCTGCGGTGGGTGGACGGCCAGGTTTTTGCCTGCGGCACACCCTGGCAGGGCAAGGAAAACCTGGGGCGCAACGAGACGCTGCCCCTGGCGGCCATCTGCCTTTTGGAGCGCAGCGAGGGGAACCATATTGCGGAAATCGGCTTTTCGGAAGCCATGGGGATGCTGGTGCAGCAGACCAACCGCAGCGACCGGCCGGAGCTGACGCTGCCAACGCTGGACCTGATCGGCAAAATCGGCACGGCGGTGAAGCTGTACCGCCTGGGCTGCAACAGGGACGACGAGGCGGCGTGGGTCAGCTTTCGCGCCATGACGGAGGGCGTATGATGGAACAGCCCATTTCCTTTGAGGCCCTGCTGGCGCGGGACGGCAAGCTGGTGTACACCAACAAGGGCGTGAGCATGATGCCCCTGCTGCGGCAGGACCGGGATTTGATGATTATTGAAAAAAAGGGCGCGGAACGGTGCCGGCGGTTTGACGCGGTGCTGTTTCGCCGGCCCGGGGTCGACGGGCGGGGCGCCTACGTGATGCACCGGATTGTGCGGGTAAACGACGACGGCACCTACTACATCGTGGGGGACAACTGCCTCACGGGGGAGACGGTGCGGGAGGCGGACGTGCTGGGCGTGCTGCGGGGCGTGGTGCGGGATGGCAGGACGGTGGACTTCTCGTCCTTCGGCTACCGGGCCTACGTGTGGCTCTGGGGCGGGCGGCCCGGGGTGCGGCGGCTGGCGCTGCTGCCCCGGCGGGTGGCGGCGTGGTGCTGGCACAAGGTACGGGGAAAGTGACCGCTCCCCTGTTATGTGTTGCGAATAGTCGAACCGGCTCCCTTTGGCGGGGAGCCGGTTTTTCGTATGCAAATCAGTCCAGAATGACGATGGACTCGATGACGGGCTGGTCGGCGGGGAGGATGGTGCCGTTATCATCCACGGGGTTGGCGTCGGCGGCGATTTGCTTGGCTACGTCCAGGCCGTCGGTGACACGGCCGAAGGCGGCGTAGGCGCCGTCTAAGAAGGTGGCGTCGGCCACGGTGATGAAGAACTGGGAGCGGGCGGTGTCGGGGTCCTTGGCCCGGGCCATGGAGATGACGCCCTCCACGTGGCTGATGCCGTTGGGGACGCCGTTTTGCTCGAACTCGCCCTTGATGGTCTCCGAGGAGCCGCCGTAGCCGGTGCCCTCCGGGTCGCCGCCCTGGATCATAAAGCCGTCCATGATGCGGTGGAAGGTGAGGCCGTCGTAGAAGCCGGACTGGGCCAGCTTGATGAAGTTGGCCACGGTGATGGGGGCGGTGCCCTCGTCCAGCTCCAGGGAGATGGTGCCGTAGTCGCGGACCGTGATCTCCGCGTGGCGGACGGTCTGGAAGGGCTCCGGGGCCGATTCCACGGGGCCGCAGGTATCGCCGGGGGCGGGGGCGCTTTCGCTGCGCTTGCCGCAGGCCATAAGGGTCAGGGCAAGGGCGAGGGCGATGACAATGGCAAGGATACGTTTCATTTTATTTCACTCCGCATTGGTTTTTGGGGCTATTATACGAGGTGCGGGGAGAAAAATCAATGGAGAAAGGGATGATTTTACCGGGAAAAATTGGGCTTTTTCACTGTTGCAATTTCCCGCAGGGGTGATATACTCGTGTATCGTTGCGAGGCGACACATTATTATAATTAAGGAAGTTTTTGCTATGTCCCTTTTGTTGGCCACGGCTGTGGCGCTGTTTGCGGGGCTGATGATGACCCGCGTATTCAAATATCTGCACCTGAAATTCCCCGACGTGACGGCGTTTTTGATCGCCGGCGTGCTGGTGGGGCCCTTCTGTTTGGGGGCGCTGGGCGTGCCGGGACTGGGCTTCGGCTCCATGGAGGAGCTGGGGCGGGTGTCGGTGCTGTCCAACGTGGCGCTGGGTTTCATCGCCTTTGATATCGGCAATGAGTTCCGGCTGGCCCAATTGAAGCACACCGGCAAGGCCGCCACCGTCATCGGCATTTTGCAGGCGGTGGTAACGTCGCTGCTGGTGGACGGGGCGCTGATCGCCCTCCATTTTGTGCTGGGGGCAGAGGTGCTGCCTCTCAGCGTGGCCATCACCCTGGGCGCCATCGCCGCGGCCACCGCTCCGGCGGCCACGCTGATGGTGGTGCGGCAGTACAAGGCCAAGGGCCCGGTGACGGAGCTGCTGCTGCCCATCGTGGCACTGGACGACGCGGTGGGACTGGTAATCTTCGCGGTGTCCATCGGCGTGGCCCAGGCGCTGGAGGGCGGCACGCTGAACGCGGTGAGCGTCATCGTGAACCCCATGCTGGAAATCGTATGCTCCCTGGTGCTTGGCGCGGCCATGGGCGCCCTTTTGACGGTGTTGGAGAAAATCTTCTTCTCCAACTCCAACCGTCTGTCCCTGACCATTGCCTTTGTGATGATGACCATCGCCCTGGCGTCGGTGGAAATCCCCCTGGGACGCGGGGCGGAGATTGGCTTCTCTCCCCTGCTGGTGTGCATGATGCTGGGCACCATGTTCTGCAACCTCAGCGAATACTCCGTGGACATTATGAACCGCTCCTCCAAGTGGACGGCGCCGCTGTACGCCGTGTTTTTCGTGCTGTCCGGCGCGCAGCTTGACCTGACGGTATTCCGCTACCCGGTGGTGATGCTCATCGGCGTGGTGTACATTCTGGTGCGGTGCGCGGGGAAGTATTGCGGCGCTCGCTTCAGCAGCACCATGATGGGCTGCACGGAGACGGTGCGGAAATATCTGGGCATCACCCTGTTCCCCCAGGCCGGCGTGGCGCTGGGCATGGTGGTGAGCGCCCAGGTGCTGGGCGAGAGCATGGGCGCCACCATCCGGAACATCATTCTGTTCAGCGTATTGGTCTACGAGCTGGTGGGCCCGCTGCTGACCAAGATGGCGCTGCAGAAGGCGGGAGAAATCACCTCCGGCGTGTCCGACCAGCAAAACCGGGCACGGTTTGCGAAGAAGGCGTAAAGAGCACCTTGCCAAAAGGGCGCAAATCATGTATCATTTTGCTGTTATTTCATTTGTATAGGAGCGCATTTCATGGAAAACAATCGGGCGCAGTGGAGCAGTAAAATCGGATTTATTCCCGGTGTGGCCGGGCCCTTGGGCGCGGCCGTAACGGAGCGCTGACATGATCGGACTGGGAACGATGATCAACAGCGCCGCC
This sequence comes from uncultured Clostridia bacterium, assembly GCA_946412355.1. Taxonomy (GTDB): domain Bacteria; phylum Bacillota; class Clostridia; order Oscillospirales; family Oscillospiraceae; genus Vescimonas. Next base: position 30,994 of record CAMKGX010000001.1, on the reverse strand, counting down.
AGCGCGTTTGCGGTGGCGGCGGCGTTTATCGGGTAAACGTCTGTTTTTGGTATAAAAAAGCGCCGGGATTCCGCGGAATCCCGGCGCTTTTTTTGCGTGCGCTTTTATTGATGCTGGCTGGGGGCCAGGCCCCACTCCCCTGCCAGGCCGCATTGGTCGGTGAGGCCGATGTAATAGGCGGTGAGGTCGCTGACGGGGTTGTAGATGGCGTCGTAGCGGTATTCATCGGTGGCGGGGTCGGAGCAGCAGTTCATAATGTCGTAGGGCATGGCCTGGGCGGCGTAGGCCACGAAATCCTCGCCGATGGCAAACTCCGGGTCGGGCGTATAGTAGTCCGGGGCGCCGAAGGCGTGGAACAGCTCATGGGCATACACCGCCGGGCAGTTGACCACGCCGGAATCCATGCGGTAGAGGTAGACGATCTCATAGGGAGAGGGCATGGCATCGTACCAGGTGCGGGTGCAGGTGATGGGGACAGATGCCGCATCGGTATTGAGGAACAGGAAGAAAACGCAGTGGGGGGCATCGTAGTGGGCCAGCAGGCCGGGCACGTCGATCTCGGCGTCGATGAACTGCCAGACGGCCTCATCCGCCCCGTCGTCGGACACCATGGAGGTAGGAAACGCGGTGCGGTAGCACAGGTCGGGATGCGCCTCGAAGTCGGCCACAACGTCGGCACGTTTGCCATAGGCGGCGGCCACGTCGGCGGTATAGTCGGCGGCGATGCGGAGATAGGCGCAGCACTCCGCCATACGGGCCGTGTCCTCGGCAGAGTCCGTCCAGGCATAGTTCGGATCGTCGGCAAAGATGCTGATGACCAGCGTGCGGCCCTCCGCGGCGCCGGCGCTGCCGTGGGTGAAATCCAGCTGTACAGAGTGTTTGGCGGCACAGCCGACGGTGAGGAGGAGGGATAAGGTCAGGCAAAAAAGGGCGATGCGTTTTATCATGGGAATACCTCATTTCGGGGCAGGTACGGCGGGCGTCTGCCCCGTCATTCTTTCGTCAAGTCAGTATAGCAGGATATGCCCGCTGACGCCAGTGTGTAAATCGCACAAATTACGTTTCCGCATTTTGTATGCCCCATCCTATCCACACTGACGCAAGTACACTATACCGCGGTCTTTTTCCGGCGCTATCATCAGCGTGTCACACGACAGAAAATACATGGCAGAGGTGTGTGGCAAGGTGTGGGTTCATAGCTTGGGCTTCCGCGTCACCGTCATGGACGACCGCGCCACGCTGGCCGAGCCCACCCGCAACAGCATAAAAACGCCCGGCACAGCACCTACGCTGCGCCGGGCGTTTTCTATTTTCGTTTCCGTCGATGCAGCCCCCGGAGCCAAATCCGCCCCGAAAACCGCCCTCACGGCAGCCAATCCCCTACGCCGTCACCGCTTCGAGCCGGAATAGTGTCCATAGGACCGGCCGAACCCGTAGTCCATGTCATAGTCCATCGTCACGGAATAGGTGCCTCCGCTCTTGCTGAAATACATGTGGGTCAGCATGCCGTCCTCGTCGGTGAAGGTGCATGTGCCGGTGGCGGGGTCGTAACCGCTGCTCGGCATGGAGAAACCGTTGACCGTCATCACCAGTCCCCCATGAAGTAATCTCTAAACTATCTTTACTTATCAGGCGTAGTTTCATATCGTTATGCCACTTGCTGTTTGAAATAACCAATACATTCCCGTTCTTTTTCTATCCTTTTCCATGTGAGGCTGATATGATTATTTTTAAGGTTTAGACATACTTATGATTTTTGGCCGGAAACATTAGTTTCTGATAGCCCTGTAATCTTTATATTCAAATCTGCGCTGACAGTTTTGCCCGAAACATCAAATGTCATAACAAAATCATATCTGAAATCGGTATTGCCGGCTTCAGCAGCAGCGGGTGGGACAAAAGATGCGGTAGCGGTCTTTGTTTCTACATTAACCGTCGCGTTTACGGTAATTCCATCGCTTACTTGAATATTAATTGTGCCGTCATTTGCATCGGTAACAGTAACTGTATATTCAACCGATTGATCCTTTCCGCCGCTTTCACTAAACCTTGCTTTTTCAGATATAAGATGGGAATTACCCGACATTCTATAAGAGCCGCAAATCTTCTCAATAAAACTATTTGAATCTGCGGTGTCCGAACCGGGAGCACCGGACTGTTTCGTATCCGGCTTAGTATCTGGCTTGCTCTCTTCCGGCTCCTTGCCTGACAGCCATTCTCCGTCCTCCTTGAGCGGCTCACCGTCCTTATTCACGTTGCCGTCCCCGTCGGTGACATACTGGGTGCCGTCGGGCAGGGTGAACACACCGCCGCCCTCGTCGCTCTGCGTCAAAGTGGCCCCGTCGTCAAAGGTGATGTTGGCCCACTTCACGTTGCCCTCGTCGTCATACACCACATTCCAGTCGTTGCCGCTGCTGTCCTTGAGGGTGGTCAGGTTGCCGTTGCTGTCGATCACCATGGTGTCCCCGGTGTTGGGGTCATAGTATTCCAGCGCGCCGCTGTTGCCGTCCATCCACAGGGTGCTGCCGTCCGCCCCAGTAAACTGGCTGACGTTGGTGGCGCCGGGCATGGGGTTGCCGTCGGCGTCCCACTCCCCCCGGCTCTCCACGGTCCAGGTGTCGCCGTCGGCGTTGACGTATTCCCCGGTGGTGATGACGGTGTCGCCGGAGTAGTCGCCGCTGCCGTCCCGGTTGGCGGTGGTGTTGGTGGTGGAGGTAAAGCTCTCCCCGTCCTTCCCGGTGATGCTCACGGTCTCCGTCATGCCGCCGTCGCTGTCGGTGACGCCGTCGGTGGACAGGCTCACCTGCTTGCCGTCCGGCGTCCGCATGGTGACGTCCAGTCCGTCATGGGAAATGGTCAGCGTGGCGTCATTGGGCCCCTTGATGGTGCCCTCCTCAAAATCGCCGTCCTCATTGGTGCCGATGCGCTCGTCGCTGCCGATAAAGCCGATGCCGGTGCAGTGTCCGTCGCTGTCGTACTCCTTCACCACGCCCAGGCTCTCCGAGGACTCGGAGAAGCTGCCGTCGGGATGCACGGTGGTGGTCAAGCCCCCGGCGTCCGTATAGCTGATCGTGCCGTCCTTGTCCTGGGTGTAAATCTCTCCGGCAGGGGTGGACAGGGTGTTGTTGCCGTCTGCGTCGGTGGTGTGGGTGTTGCCGTTGTAGTCCACGCCCTTGGTGGAGCCGTCGGGGAAGACGGTCACCACGCTGCCGCTGTCATATACGGTGGTGACAGAGCCGTCCTTGCCCACAAAGTTCACGCTGTCGCCGTCCCAGGCGTCATCCGGCACCGGGCTGTCCATGTCGATATCCGGCACGTCCTGATCCCCTGCCCGTCCCCGGGCGGCGCTGTCGGAGGACTCACTGATGTGCTGTTCCACCTCGCTCAGCGTGGTGCTGACGGTACGGGTCACATCGGCGGCGCTGCCGGAACCGGCGGTGTCGGAAATGACCTGGTTTTTGTCCATAATGGCCTTGCCGATGGTCTCGGGAATGCTGTCGCTGCTCTGGGCCGCCGGAGCGTCGCCGGAGATGGCCTCCTTGATGGCATTTTTGTCCATGCCGCCGTTTTCCAGCACTTCCGTCACGTTCTTCTCGGAGGATTTGTCGGCGCCGGTAAGGGTGTCGGCAAGGGTGAACGTAAAGCCCTTCTCCGTCTTGGTGAACGTGCCGGACAGCACCGTGCCGTCGTTGACGTACTCGCTGAGGGAGGTACCGGCGGAGGACAGAATGGTAAAGCTGTTCTCCCCCAGCGCCTGTTTATCCTTTTCCGACAGTGCCTTGTAGCCGTTCTCCAACACGGATTTGCCGGTGGTGCCCACGTCCTTCAGCGCCTGACCCACACCCATGATGGAGAACACCTGCCCCACAGGGGCAAACTGCTGCTCCGTGCTGTCGCAGGCGATGGAGATCTCGTTGTCCTCGCCGTTATGGTAGATGATGGACCCGGCAGAGCCCACCTCCAGCACAGTGTTGATGCCGGCGCAGACCACGCCGCCGGTCTTGGCCACCGCGCCTACCACACCGGCCGCGGGAGCCGCCGCCACGGCGATCACCAGACCCGCCCCGGTGCCCGCCGCCTTCAAGGCGGTGCCCACCTGCACGGCGGTGTTGGCCTTATCGGCGATCTCCTGATAGTCCGCCCCGTCCAAAATGGCCGTAGCCTGCTTCAACTGGGCGTAGGCGTGTCTGGCGTCCGTGCCCAGCTGCTCCGCCAGCGTGCGGACGCCCCGGCCTGTGGCCCGAGCCTTATCGTAGGCGTTCACAATGTCCTGGGCCCAGCGGGTGGAGGCGTTGTCCGCCGCCGCATGGGCGGTGATCACCACCGAGGGCACCTTCCGGGACAGGGCGTGATAGCTGGCCCGTGGGCCCCGAGGCGCCGCCTCCCACACGTCCACCGTGTCCTCCAGCGCCTCCGACAACTGCTCCACGTCGGCAAACAGATCCACCGCCTTGTTCAGCAGCTCCGTAAACTCCTCCGCCTCCGCCTCGCTCATGTTATCGGTGTCGTAGTGCAAAAAGGCGTCCAGATAGGCCCGGGCGGTCAGATAGTATCGGATGGACAGGGCCGCCGTGGTGTTCATCACGTCCTCCGCCTCCGTGGCGGTGGGAACGGTGCCTTCCGCGCGATGGACGGCCTCATTCTTGCCGCCGCAGCCCGCCATAGCCGACAGCAGCAGCGCCGCCGCAAGGGACAGGGCGACAATGCGTCTTTTCACCGCTCGCTTCATCGTCCGCCGCCTCCCTTCCCAATGCCCAGCAGCGTCTGCAGGGCCTGCCACTGGTCTGCCGCCCGGATCAGGCCATTCTCCTGCCGGGCCTGCCGGATCAGTTCTCCGCCGCCCGCCTGGGCAACCTTGTCATAGATGGCGGCAGCCGCCTCCGGGTTGCCGTTTTCCTCCAGCTCCTTGGCGTAGTCCAGCAGCGACTCTATGGCCGCCGCATCCACGCCGCTCTTGCCTCCGGCGAAGCGATCCGCCAGATCGCCCACTATGCCGAAGCGCAGGGCGAAATAGGCCGCCGCCACCAGCAGCGCCAGCACCAGCAGCACCACCAGGCACCCGCCCCGTCTCTTCTTTTTAGGCGGAAGTACGGCGGTGACGTCGGCCTGCTTGGCCGCCTGCTTGACCGCCTTCTTCGCCCCCTTGCCCGCGGGGATTTCCGGGCTGTACACATACTGCCCCGCCTGAGGGGTCTCCCCTCTCTCCTGCGGCGCAATCGGCGTGGGCTGACTGACCGGCGCGCTCTGACTGACCGGTGCCGCCTCCCTGGCGGGCGTCTCTACGATGGGCGCCGCCTCCCGGGCAGGCGCATCCACAATGGGTGCGCCGCACTGAATGCAGAATTTGGCCCCCGGCTGTACCGCCGCGCCGCAATTCTGGCAGAAATTCGCCATGGCAATGCCTCCTTTATCTCAATAGTTCCCTCACTGATTTCGCAATTTGGGGCAGTGGCTCACGATATACCCCATCACAAATTCGTAGTCCTCCGGCAGCACGTACACCTGATTGTGCACCAGCAAGCCGGTGACCTTGATGACGCCCCGGCGGGGATAGCCCTTTACCCGCCGCACCTTGCTGAAATCGGAATACAGCTCCGTCCGCTGGGCGTTATGCCCGGCGCCCATGACGGAGTAGCTGCCCTTGGCGGCCCCTACCACGGCGGTGATCTCCCCGATCTTCCGGGCCCTCTCCGCCTGCCAGTCCGTCTGCCGATGCTCCAGACCCGCTTCATCCATGGTGAACTCCACCACGTATCTGCCGCCCATGGCCGCGGCGTACAGCAGATAGCCCAGGGCGGTCACCGCCGTCATTCCCAGAAGAAAGATGCCCAAAAACCGCAGATTGGTCAGCATCCGTCCCTTCCCGATCTCTGCGAGCATCACCATGCCGAAGATGCCCGCAAAGATAAAGAAGAATATCCGCCACACCAGAAAGAAGATGCTGCCGTCCCGGTAAAGGGACATGGCGTAGATCCATCGGTATTTGCCGTCGTCACACCGCTGTACCCGGGAGCGTTCCAGCTCCCGCTTTTCCCGTCCCGGCCTCATTTCAGCAGCGGCAGGCCGCACTTCTGGCAGCGGTCGGCTGTCAGCGGATTGTGGCACGAACAGTTGACGCAGGGGATATATCTGGCCCGGGATTTGTCGTACAGCTCATAGGGGAAGTGGAACTGGGGGTGATACATAAACCTGTCCCCCACCTCCAGATAGTTCCACGCGGGCAATGCGCCGCCCTCCCGCTCCACGTACCGCACCTTCTTCCCTGCGGTGGTACGGGCCACGGTGATATACTCGGTGTAGTAGGTGTCGCTGTCGTTTTTATGGTAGGCCCGCCGCGTCTTTTTATCGATAACCGTAGCCTCATAGGTGTTGGCGGCGCGCTCCTTCACAAAGCTCACCAGGGCGAACACCAGGAAGATCGCCCCCAGTATCAGCCCATAGCGAAAGGCGTCCGCCGTCTTCATGTCGCTGAAGAAGCTGTATACGGTAAAGCCCACCACCGGCAGCGGCACCAGCAGGAAGGTAAAGCCCTTTGCGACACGGCGGCTTTTCTGCACCGCCGCCAAAATCTCCGGGTCGTTCACCCGCCGGGAATAGCCCGCAGCGGGGCCACCCCCCTGCCCACCGGCAAAGGGCTGGTAATCAAAGGCAGGCTCTGCCGCCCCGCCGTAGGCGTATTCTCCCACCTGGGCCGCAGGTGGCGGTGTGGGAGCGCCGTAGTCAAAGGGCGCCGCGTCGGGCTGCGCCGCCTGAGGCTGCCCCACCTGCTGTACCTGGGGCTGCTGCACCTGCTGCGCCTGGGACTGCACCGAAGCGGTGCCGCAGTTGGGGCAGAATTTGGCCTCATCCGCCAGCTTCGCCCCACATTGGATGCAATACTTCGCCATTTCGCTACCTCCCGCATGGTATTATTTCTAATGGTATCTCTATTTTTAAGTTCTGACAAAACGCTGCCATATCGTTTTCTCCTTAATCCTTTGCAGGGGGCAGCGGAGGATCCGTGGGCTTTTTAATAGCGCTCTGCGCGGCGGGAACGCCCGCAAAGAAGAGGTCGTAGAACCATCCGAAGAAATCCCCGCTCATCGCCTGCAGGGTCTTTGTGAGATTCAGTTTGATACCGTAGTGGAAGGCGTCAAACAGATCGATATTGAAGCAATAGTAAACGTATCCGCCTTCGACGACGAATTTTGACCCGTCGTACACCTCGCGCACCTTGTCAAAGCCCGCTCCGACAAGACCGCCGATGTATTTTTCCACAGCGTCGGCGACCTTTGCCTCAAAGACCTTGTCGTTCGCATAGCCCGCCAGTTTGCGCAGTTCGCCTTCCAGTCCCAGCGAATCGTTAAGCTGTTTCTGGAGCGTGTCGAAATTGGTCTCTTTGAAGTATTTGGCGATGAACGGCCCGATCTTCTCCTGGAACTTTTTGCTTTCCTTGAGCCATTTGCCGATCAAATCGCCCGCTTTGGATTTCAGCGCCGCCGCCGTCATATCCTTGAAAGCGTCGCAGAGCGCGCCCCAAAAATCCGATTCGTTCTTTTCCCTGAGTTTGAGCAGATAGTTCTTGATGGCACAGTAGCAGAAGTAGCCTCCGAGAGTCGCCGCCGCCTTCCGCCAATCCTTCAGATCGATACTGTTGGAAACGAGATTATCGCCCGCCGCCGCGAGGTTTTTGGAGAACTCGAAATTGTCCACGTCCACCTCTTCGCCGTAATTGCGCGCGGCGATCACCTCGCCGATCGCGCCGGTGAAAAAGTCCTTGGCGGGGGAAATCAGCGCGTCGGCGACGGGACCCGCGTATGCGTTGACAAGGAAGGAGAACGCGCAGTCACCGGCGAATTTCGTCCATTCGAGCACGTTGACTATGACGTTATACATCGTCGCTTCGGACTGATCCCGCGATTGCTGCGTCGTCCAGTAGTTCATATACTCGCGCAGGATCCACTTGCCGACGAGACGCATCTCTTCGACCGAGGCGCGCGGTTCCGTCGCGCACTCCTTCAACTGTGCGATCCAACGGTCCATGTTTTCGGGCAGCGAGTACTGCAGGATGCGGCGCTGAAGTTCCTTGTATTCCTTCTCCCAGTCTCCCATCGGGTCGGGATCCTTGCCGCGAAGCCTGAGCGGGATCTCCGCCTCGTACTTTTTTCCGTCGTATTCACAGGACGCCGGAAGAAGCACCATCATGAACGTGCCGTCCTCCGGCTCGGCGAGGTTGGCGTTCGGCTCGAACTCGTACGTGAACTTGCCGTTCATTTCGCCGTACGCTTCTTTGTACTCGTATTTTTCGGCGAGGTTCTGCTCCTTGTAGGCGCGCATACCGAGTCCGCCCGCGCCTTTGAGTTTCTCAAATTTGTATTTTGCTTCGACGGGATCGATGATCGCCTTGTCCTTGCCGATCGCCGCCAGCGTGAATTTGATCTGACTGACCTGCCACTTTTTGTCGAGGTCCCCGACGTTTTCCTTTTCGTACGCCTGAACGCGGACGTATTTCACGCTGTTCTTCTTGCCTTCGTCGCGGGACTGCACCGTGATACCCTCAGGATAGAGCTTCACCGTAACGTAGCCCTTGACCGGCTCCTTTTCGCCCTCGACCGTGACGTGGATCTCGAAGTTTTTGTCCTCGGGCTTTGCAAAGATATCGTGCTCCGGTTCGGGCTTCGTGTTGTTCTTTACGGTCATCTTATATACCGCCTGACGGTCGGTGAGCTCGAATTTCACGTCGAATTCGCCGGTGTTGACGGCGGTGATGTCTTTCAGCGCGGGCGCGACGGGCGCGTCGACGATCATAAACTGCTCGGTATACGTGAATCCGTCGCCCGGGATCGCGTCGATATAGGCGACGCCCGTATACAGCCTGTAATCTCCCGCTTTTTCGGTTTCCTCGACAAATTTCAGCGACGGGCCGTCCACTATCCGGAAAATGACGGTGTTGGTAAAACTGCCGCCCTCTCCCGTAAAGGTAAAGGTGATGCTCGCCGTGTCGTTATCGTATTCTTTCGGCACACTGACCGCTGCCTCGCAGTATCTGCCGGCAAGAGCCGCGCCGTGTACCGTCATGCCGTCGGCTGATACGCCGATGTTCGCCGTCAGATCGTTCCGGTCATGCTCGGCGCCTGACTCGTCTACCTCCGCCATGCGGGCGCGTATCTTGACGGGCTTTTCGCCTCCGCGCCTTATCGCGTCGCCGAAATCCTTCTGCACATACATTTTGTACGATTTCAGTTTTCTCTTTTTATCGTCGCCGCCCGCCGCAGCCGCGCCGGCTATCGCCGCGCCGCCGCCGAACACGCTTACCACGACCGCATCCGGAACCGAAACGCCCCCGTCCTCGCCGGGATTCTCTTCGGCGTTCCGGGTGACGCCGACGCTCTTGCCGACGCTCTTAGCGCCATTCGGAAGAACGCCCGCAATGCGGAAAAACAGAGTTGCACATCTGTAACTGCTGTTTCCCGGACCGTCCTCTCCGACGCAGAAAAGAATGTAAAACGTTTTTGTTCCGTTTTCATCAAATCGCTTATAACTGCCTCTCAGATGGGTGCCGGAGAGACTGGCGTTGTGAACCTCGTCATAGGATCCGTTTGAACCACCCGACATATTGATGGTTCCCGACAGATCGGCATACGTATTATAGGTATCAAAAGTAATGTTTGATATGCTGACCGAAATGTCGCCTCTGCAGACTTCGTTTTCTCCGGCTTCATGTACGCTGCCTTCTCCGCCGGGATAAGTGTGCTTCCAGTCCCATGTACCGGTAACAGTGAAACCTTCCGCCGTAGTTTTGTCACGCAAAACCACAAGCGACGGCTTGGCGCTTAATGTTTGCGTTGCGGTCTCATACTGATTCAGTTCGGGATCCCTTCCATAAATCCCGTCGTCGCCGTACATTCCGAAGCCGTAGCTTTTCACATAATCGAGCACCAGATAAAAACCGTCGACCTTGGAGTAATCTACCGGTTGTGTGCCGTCTCCGTCCTCGACTCTGAATATCTTTTCCATCGGGACGAATCCATCGGGCAAGCTGTCCCCGTCGGCAAACACCGTCAGGCACAAAGTGGGAAGAAGCATAAGAACCAAAATAACACTTGCCAATAAGCGTTTTTTCATTGTGCCTGCGCCCCCTTTCCGAGTTTGACAACGCCCATCGCCTGCAATATCATCATCACGATCCCTCCGACAAGCAACAAGGAGCCGATGATGATGAGTATGAGATTGATATTCGCCAGTCCGATAAACGCCGAAGCAGCAAAACCGACGGACAGCCCGCGAACGAGTCCCGAAACGTTCGGGCTTGACGGGCTTTTGCTCTTTGTGAACGACCCGAGCAGCTGTCGTAAGAAGCCGCTATTCAGCGCCGCTCTCGCCGCGAGGAACGCCGCCGCGATACCGCCCATAAACGAGATGCGCGTCGCGCCGCCGGAAATGAATAAGTAAAGAAGCATCGCCGCGCCGATACCGGTCAGGTAAGCCCACAGCGTGTTGCGCGACACGCCGAACGCGCCTTTGAGCGTTTCGCCGAAGGACCGTTTCGCGCCTCCCTTGCGGCGAAACAGACCGATCAGCGAAACGAGCGCGCCGGCGAAGATCCCTTTTCCGAGAATCCCGCCTATGGCTCCGATGACGCCGCCCGACATCCCGCCGTTCGCAAAAGTGAAAAACGACAGGATCTTGGTGGGTCTCGGGTTGATCCCGCAGGCTTGCAAAATGTTTAGTATAAGCCACACGAGGGCAAGAACGAACGCCGGAATCAGCCGCTTCGGGTCCTTGAAAGCCGCTCCAATGGAAGTAAAAAATTGCTTGACGCTTGTTCCGATCACCTTGCCTGGACCCGGTATCGCGTTGGATACGGCACTCATGGCGGCATTGCCGATCGTCCCGTACACTGCCTCGGCGGATACGGAAGGCGCACTGAACCGGAAAGCCTGCGGCTCCGGCGCTCTTTTTACAGTCGACTGCGTCGGCGGCGTTTGCGGGGGTATTTGATGATCCACTGATGGATTGTTCGGAACGCTGCCCACCGGATTACCGCATTTATCGCAGAACTTTGCGTTATCCGGCAGCTGGTTCCCGCATTTCGGACAGAACATAAAGGAACCTCCTTGCGAATCTTACTTTACTTCAAAATACATTTTTTTAAATCGTTGTTTGAACGAAACACCTTCGCGACTTATTTCTTTCCGCTTTGTCCGTTTCCTCCGAGCCCGTTCATTGCCGTATTGATCCCACCGCCGAGGCCGATGCCGCCCATAACCTGCGAGGGCGTGCCGTAGCCGAGCTTTGCGTCGATACGCTCAAACGCGTCGCCCACGCCATTGATGGCGCCCTCCAGCGTGGTGCCGTTGAGCTTGCACGCCTTGCGGGCTTCGGAAAGGGTGATGCGATCGCCCACCCATTCAGCGCCCGGCGTCATCATTTCGCCCGGCAGAGCCTGACCGCAGCCACGGTCAAGGATACGGGAATTGACGTAATCCTGCCCGGTCAGCGTTTCGCCGTAACCGTTCTTGATGGCGACCCATTCCTTGTCAACGACCTTCTTGCCGTATTTGGCAGGCTGATATACGCCTTCTTCCATAAGAGCATACGCCTCTTTGAGTTTCTTGGCGTTGTCGGACAGCCTGATCGTTTTGGCGGTCGCCGCGTCTGCCTTGGAATAAGCTTCCAGCTCTTTCAGCAGTTTATCGGCGTCAACATCGGACAGTCCGGACAGCACCTCTTTTTCAAGCCGTGCGCCCTCGGCATACGGATGCGCGCCCTTAAAGCGCAGGGTATCCGCCACGCTGCGCGCCTGCTCTGCTCCCATGAATTCGCCCATTCTGCTCTTGTCGGTGACCTTCTGTACCGTGTCTAACCCGCCCTGGAAGAAATCCTTATGCTGTATGGTGCAAGCGGTCTGATCCAGTTTGCGGGCAAAGCCGCCCTTTGCAGCGAACTGCTCGGCAAACTCCTTGCCGCAGGTCTCCTCCACGGTCTCACGCACCGCCTGTTCGAGAAGTTCATCCGCCGTCGCCTGGCTGATATACTTTGTGCCGCCCTCTTTGGTGACCACCTTGGGCGTCCAGTCGATATCTCGGCCAAACTTGGTGGATAAATCCTTATTGGCGGTGGCGCGGTCAAAGCGGACCGTATTGGGATCGATATTGTATTTATTTGCGATCATATTCTTGAACTTCTGTTCAATTTTGGACGCCATCGTCCTTTCAATATCCTCATTGAGCACGGCGCGCATGGCAAGCTGTTCGCCGGGGAGCACCGAATTGGCGTGCTCGATGGCGGCGTGGCTGGCCTTGAATTCCATGATCGCCTGGTTGTATTTGATCTGCGCCGCGCCGCTGGTGGGATTCGCCTGCAGCGCCTTCTTGGCGGCGATCAGCTCATTGTAAAGGATCTCGCCCTCTTTATTGGTGGCGTTGCCCGCCATATCCAGACATTTTTCCTGAATGGTTTTCGGCGCCGCCTTCGCTTCTGCGATCACAGCGTCTCCCGCCGTTTTGCCCTTGTTGACGCTGGCGCTGACCACGCCGGTGGCGTTCTGCGCCTTGGGTACGTTCAGTCTCGGATCGAACTTATCCACCGTTTCCACAACGGAGTGGATCGCTTTGCCGATCTTGTCGCCCACCGTCTTGGCGCCCTGCGGAATTTTGGATACGACGTAGCCCGCCGCTCGCTTGGCGTCCGCCGCCGCGAGGGAAGCCATTTCTTTGGCAACGCTCTTGACCTTGGCGGCCTTTTCCATCAACGCCGCCGTCTTGACGGGAGCGAGTTTTTTCGCCGCCGTACCGATCGCTTTGGACGCGCCTCTGCCGACCGCCGCCACTACGCCGATCCCGGCGCCGAACACAAGCGGAACCGCCATGGCCTTAAAGTAGCCGTAAGCGGTGCCCTTACCGCCGCTCGCTTTGCGGTAATCCATCGCGGCGCGGTTGACGTCCAGCGCCACCATAACAATCTCGGAAGCGCCGCCGGTCATTACATCCAGCGAGATGCGCAGCACAACGCCCGACCAGCCGTCCCAGCTTCTTGTGGCGGCGGCAAGAGCCTCCAGCTCGTCGGCGACGCCGTATGTATTCACATCGGAGCCGATGCCCTTGAGCTCACCGGTCTGGAAGCGTTCCCACACGTCCACGACCTTGGCGACCTGATAGGGATCGTAGCCGTAGTTGCGATCGAAGCCCGCCGTCATACGGTCGATCATGTTGTAAAGCGGGAACAGTTGACTTAAGTAGTGTTCAAACACGACCTTCTGGATCCCGAAAAGCATCTCACGGATCTGATCGTCGTACTTGTCTATCTCATGGTTATCTTTGACGCCCGCCACGAAACGGTAGGGCTGACTGCGAAGCAGAACCTCGCGCGCGGACGCATAGTGCGCCGTTTTTGCCGTTTCACCCGCACCGATCGTCACGTCGGCAGCACAGGTCATTTTGACAGAATACCGTGTGGGCGCGTCGAGAAATCCGCCTTCGCAGACAAAGGCGTAGTTTGCAAAATCGCCGTCGACCTTTAAGAGTTTCGGTGTGATCCGGATTTGATCAAGAGCCGACTGTATTTGCTTTTTCTTCTCGTCGGTCTCGCCCTCAAGCGGTGCGAAGGTGACGTTCGGGAACGCCGCCATCTGGCGTACCTCATGGTTCTCCCCGTCGTAGTAAAGGACGTATGCCGCCGCTTCGGTGATCGATGTTTCAAAGTCGGCGGGCGTCATTTTCTTCATTTCCTTACCCAGCGATTCCTTCTTTGGCACGCGGTAGCAGTTGAGCGCGTTTACCGGCAGGCAAAGGCCCATACCCAAACGGATGACCTTGATACTGCCCTTAAGCGTCTGCGATTCGTTTTTCACCGTGACGTTCAGCCAGCCCTCGGTATATACGCCGGCGTCATAGATTTCTTTATTTGTTTCCATAAAGACGGCGTAGTGAACGTGCGCATTCTTGTCGTCGCATTCAGCCAGATCGATCTCATAGTTTTCACCATTGTAGGAAAGTTCGATCTCGTACTTATCGCCCATTTCAGAAACTTCAAAGGGCAAAAATTCCGGTTCCTCTAAAATTCCCGCGGGGAGAGTCAGATTCTCCTGGAAGAATTTGATCCCCGGCACGGTGATGTTGAAAATGACGTTCTGCGTGAACGTGCCGCCCTCGCCCTCAAAGAAGAAGCTGACCTTGCCTTCCGGGGGCTGGTCCTCCGTATCGTAAACAGAAACCACGGCGCGTCGGCAACCGTTCGCCATGCCGCCGTCTTTGACGATGAGCGAATCGTCGGAAGAATAGACCCGTATCTGCTCTGTCAGATCAGCACGCGGGATTTCCCGTCCGTCCGGGGTGATTTCGGCGATGCGGGCAAAAACATCCTGAGGCGGCCCGCCCTTTTTGAGCGAGGAGCCGAAGTTTTTGTTGATATACATTTTGAATTGCGAGCGTTTTTTCTTGTCGTCTTCGCCTCCTTGGCCTGTCGCTCCGGCAAGCGCCGCGCCGGCTCCCAGCGTGCCGAGGATAATGATCGAGGGGATGGTTGTGCCTCCGTCTTCACCCGCTTCATCCTTTGCGTAGGTGTCCGTTACAGCGTTTTGCTTGGCGACGTCGGAAGCCCATTCTCCCGTCCCTTCTCCGACGGTAACGGCGGGACGAATGCTTTGCAGGGCGGGATATATGGTATTGACCGCAAGGTCACGGCAACTAACGTATTCGTCGTACATTTTCGCTGTGGTTTCATCCGCCGCCATTGTGCCGTTATCATACCACACATACGTGCTGACAGAGGCGCCGCAGACGAAATAGATGCCCGGATACGCATCCGATTTCAGATAAATGAAGGTTTCCCACATTTCCTGTTCATTTTTCAGCGCCTCGATCTTATTGATCACGCCGCCGGCGGAACGGATATCCCCGGTACCGTTTGCATTAGGCCGTTCGATCCAATCGTAGTGATAGGTGGAAAACATGACGCCGTCTGACAACGTCGTTTCTTTGCATTCGTACTTATCCTTTTCATGGGGCGTTCCGTCCGGATTTTCCTGATGTTGTTCACGCTTTTCCGCAATGTATTCATCCCACGATTTACCCCAACGCTTCAGATCGGCGTCGGTAAACACACCGATCATCTTCGGACCGCAGGTGACATCGGCGCTGATATAACTCATGATCGCGCTGCCCACCGACGATCCGCCGTCGTAGTAATCGGCGTTGCGATACCATGCGTACCGGTCGTAAGGAAGCTCCTTCGTCGTTGCTTTTTTATGGGCGCTTCCCGTTTTTTCATACTCGGCGCCGTACCATTCATCCTCCACGTATTCATAGGTGCGCCCATCTGTAAAATAGGTGGTGTAGGAACTCGGAAGGTCAAAATGGAAGGTGATCGGCTGCTCATAAACCGTCTTATCGTAAAATCTGCTTTCGCCGAGTTGTATCAGCCGATACGTTGCGCGAATGTCGCCGCCCGAACGCCGTACTTCCGGCGTCCAGGAAAGCTGAGACCTGTCATAATAGGTCGTTTTGTCCTCGATTTCGCATTCCACGTTGTAAGCGTCGCTTTTCTTATACTTGGCGTAGTCAAACAATTCCGCGGCGAACACGGTGCTTCTGAGCGTAAAGACAAAGGACAGCAACAGCATCACGGCCGAAATGCCCCGTATGATTCTTTTCCGGATGGTCATACCGCAGTCGCCTCCTTTTTATTGCCGAATACAATGGTGAGCACAATTCCCGCAATCACGCACGCGCCGCCGAAAATGACCGGCAGCCAGCCGAACGGGATCGCCGAGAGAAGCGCGCCCAGCGCAAAGCCGTATGTAACACCCGAGAGCAGTCCGGCGGCTTTTTCGTTATTTGCGATTCGTGACGCTCCGACCTTGCTTGCCGTCAGCGATTGCGCGAAACGATAAAGGAATCCGTTCCCGCGCCCGAGCGCCATCACGCTAATCAACGCGCCGGATATAGCGGGCATTGTGTCTGTCAGAGATGCGCTTCCTGCAAAGAATTGATACACGATCAAAGCGCCGCCTGCACCGAGAAGGAGCCGGACGAGATTACTCGTTTTGAAGTTTGCGCCGCTGAATATGGATTTGAATCCGCCGCCAAGAGACTTGAATCCACCCGTAAACAGCGAAAACAACATCGTCACGACCGTCGTTTTTCCAAGCAAACCTCCAAGCCAGCCGGGAACTGTGCGGCCGACGCCGCCCTGCGCGAAGGTCAGAAAGTTCAGTATGCCGATGTGGATACCGTTATGGGAGAGGATCATCATCACGACCCACACCACGGCGATCACGCCCGCGATGATGAGCTTGCTCCGCTGCTTATTCTTGAACAAGCCGACAAAACTCTGTCCAAAGGATTGTATACCGGATAGGATAGTCTTAATCGGGCTCAAAATTCCTGTACTGTTTGTAACAGCGCCGGAAACACCGCCGAAGGTGCCAAGAACCGCTTCGCCCGGTTGGGAAGATGCGATCTGCTCGGTCAGGTTGGAGAGCGGCGTCCGAATAGCCTCTGCCGCCGCAGACCGTACCTGCGATGCCGCCGCCGATGCGGCTTGTTTTGCCGCTGTCTGAATCGATTGCTCCGATACAGGCGTTTGCGGGGGTATTTGATGATCCACTGATGGATTGTTCGGAACGCTGCCCACCGGATTACCGCATTTATCGCAGAACTTTGCGTTATCCGGCAGCTGGTTCCCGCATTTCGGACAGAACATAAAGGAACCTCCTACAATAAAATTACGGTACAGGGCACGGCAGCCAGCCGTGTCCTCCTTGCGAATCTTACTTTCCCTCAAAATACATTATATTACTGTAATAAGGATCGCCTCAAGAGTTGACAGCAAGTTGTCATTGACATTTTTTTCGGTCAACTCATTGATTTTTCGCCTGCTTTTGTGCTAAAATGATTGTGAAATCATAGCAGGAGACAAGCCTATGTTCAGCGAGAAACTCAATAAAATACTCACTTTGCTCGACGTGACTTCGGGGGATTTTGCGCGCTTTGTCGGATGCGATAAATCCTATATCAGCCGTATGACAAGCGGTGCAAGGGTCCCGAAAAAAGGCGGAGCGGGCGCTTGGCGGATCGTAGACGGCATATATTCCTGCGCCGATGAAAAAGGCAAAACCGCCGGGATTTGCCAGCTGATTTCCTGTAAAGAGCAAAACTCCGCAGACGCCATCAAGGCGCAGATCATGGCTTGGCTCTACGGCGGAGAAGAGGTTACGGATAAGAAATCCAAACCGCCGAAAGATATCGTCCCCTACCGCGTGTTTGGAGAAAAGCTGAACGCCGTTATGGAGCTTGCGGAGATATCCAACATTCGTCTGGGGAATCTGGTCAATATCGACACTTCTTACATAAGTCGATTCCGAAACGGACTGCGATCCCCGAAATCCAACCCGCGCACGATGGACGCCATATGCACCGCTTTATTGCGCAGACTGGGAGAACAGAACAGAATAAAACAACTTGCGGCTCTTATGAAAGCTGACCCCGACGCGCTGACGGACGAAGAAGAGGCGTTTTCGCTGTTTCACGACTGGCTGTACGATACCGAAAAGACCGACAGCAGTTCGGTAATCGAAAAGTTGCTTGAAAACATCGACACCTTTTCATTAGACGCAAAAACGCCGCTGCCTTCTTTTGAGGAAGTAGCGGCAACAGTCAAATGTGAAGACACGGTATATTTCGGCTCGGCCGGCTTGCAAAACGCGGTGATCCGTTTCCTCGCAAGCGTGATCTCCGGCGGAGGAAAAGAACTCTATTTATACTCCGACCAGAATATGAACTGGCTGACCGACCCCGCGTTTCGCATAAAATGGGCGGCGCTGATGCTCGGATGTGTGCAAAAAGGAATTAAGATTCACGTTATTCATAACGTTGACCGCGATGTTTCTGAAATGATCGAGGCGATCATCAGCTGGCTGCCGCTCTATATGTCTGGAATGATTCGTTCCTACTACTGCAAAAAGCAGAAGAACTCCCGGTTTTCCAATACGATCTTTTTATGCCCGGGCGTCGCTTGCATTAAGGGAAGCAATGTGATCGGCACGGAAGACCAAAGTGGCGAATATCGTTACGATACTGATACTAAAATATTGGAAATGCACCAAGCTGCTTTTCATAGTCTGCTCGCCGACGCAAAGCAACTTGTAAGGATATACGGCAATCTCGAAAGCGAAGGGGTTATTCACACGGGCTATTCCGGAATGACTGTGCTCGGAACAGCGCTGTCATTTGCCACGATGCCAAAAGAGACGCTTGTTTCGATCCTTGAACGCTGCGGCGCTGACGAAACCGTGAAGAACAGGGCGTTTTCCGTTTGGGAAAGTCGAAAGAGATTACTTACCGTAGCACTTAACGAATCTTTTGTCCACGAGTGCATTCCCGTGGCGGATGAGGAAAGCTTGTTCAGTAACAAAGTCTCTGCGGATATTCCCGGCATCACGGTAACGTATACGCCGAAGGAGTATGCGGAGCATATACGGAATATCATGACGCTGTCGGAGGAAAATCCGAAATATCGTTTTTACGCTTTGCCGGACGCGCCCTTTGACAACACGCAGATCGTACTTTTCGACGACCTCGTAACGGTTAGCCGGCTGAACGCCCCGCAGGTCACGTTTTTGATTTCACATCCGGCTATGTACGAAGCCTTTATGGCTTATGCGGACAGTATTACAGCCCGCTACAAGCAGGACAAACTATCGACAAAGAGACTGCTGGAACGGTATTTGTAATCGTGTAAGAATGTGCTGAAACGCCCCATCAGAAAAGCAAAACTATTTCTGATGGGGCGTGTCATCTATATGTACTAAACGGGCGTTACGAACAAATTACGAATGGTAGATTTGCATTTTTCAAAAGTCCTTTAAAAAGTACAAAAAAGTACCGAAATCCTACGGATTTCGGTACTTTTTATGGTGGAGATAAGCGGGATCGAACCGCTGACCTCTTGAATGCCATACCCTCCCACTATTTCGCAAGCAGCAAAACGGCGTCCAATGGCGCAGCACAGAAACCCACGGTTTTACAAGGCTTTGCGGGCACAATCACACCGAGAGACGCCAAAAACAACGCCACCATCCCATCACCCACAAAAATACAATTATCTGCCCAAGTGGTAGAAAAGTGGTAGAAAAACCCCGCTGTTGCAGTAGCGTCCCCCGAAACCGCCGGAGGCCGTAGAAATGCACGTCAAGTGCGTTTCTGCGGCCTCCGGCCCGCAGGGGCACGCACACGGCCCCGGTAACCACCCGCCTCCCCCTGGGGGTGCAGCCC
Source organism: uncultured Clostridia bacterium (assembly GCA_946412355.1). Taxonomy (GTDB): domain Bacteria; phylum Bacillota; class Clostridia; order Oscillospirales; family Oscillospiraceae; genus Vescimonas. Next base: position 11,741 of record CAMKGX010000001.1, on the reverse strand, counting down.
CCGGCAGAAGGCCCCGTTGTGCGCCCCTGGCAGCAAGTCTTGTGCAGTGTTACTCCAAAGTACTCCTTGACACCGTTCTCCGATTTTAGTATAGTTGCCTTGTGGAGGTGAGAATATGCCATCTACCAAGAAAAGAATCAACTTAACTATTCCCGATGACGTGTATGCCCGTATTCAGCAATACAAGGCCGCCAACGGCATTCTAAACGACGCCAGCGCCTGCTATCAGCTGATTATCCAGCAACTGAATGCAGCGGACAATGTGGCCTTGTTTGCCAAGATTGTCCGGGAGAACTCCCTGGAATCCCTTATGCAGATTTCCGGCGAGGGCTTCAGCTTTCTCAAAGACAAGCAAGACCAGCTTCTTCCCGGCGTTTCCCCCAAAAAGACCAAGTAATCACCCGCCGCATACGGCGGCTGCGCAGATAGTATTACCTGCGCAGCATCGTGTGTTGTGTACAATTCCTATCCACCCCATAATCATCTGAAAAACCGATTTTGCTCTGGGTCGGGCCTGGTTTCCATCGCCCGGCGGTATTGTTTATTATTATGAAAGGAGATGATTTGACCAAACAGAAAGGAGTCATTATGGCGCGATCCAATGCATCACGCAAGTATCAGCTGACAATCAACAACCCCGCAGAACACGGCTTTACCCATGAGGTCATCAAGAACGCTATCGTAGAGATGTCCGGCTGTCTGTACTGGTGCCTCTGCGACGAGATAGGCGGCGATACCGGGACCTATCACACCCACGTATACATGGCGTTTGCCAACGCCAAGGAGTTCTCTGCCATCCAGCGCAGATTCTACGGCGCTCACATTGAGCTGGCCCGCGGCACCCACCGGGAAAACCGGGATTACATCCGCAAGGAGGGTAAATGGTCGGACGACGTGAAGCACGAGACCAATCTGCGGGATACTTTTGAGGAATCTGGCCCGCTGCCGGAGGAAACAACCCGGCAGCAAAAGCAATCCGAGGCCATTTTGGGAATGGTTACGAGCGGCGCCAGCAACGCCGAAATCCTGCGGGAATATCCCTCCGCCATGAATCACTTGCCCCGCATTGAGCAGGCCAGGCAAACGCTTCTGGCAGAGCGATTCCGCAAGGAGTTCCGCCACCTCCATGTGACGTATCTCTCCGGCCCCGCCGGAGTGGGCAAAACCCGGATGGTCATGGAGCGCCACGGCTATGAAAACGTCTACCGTGTCACCGACTACGAGCATCCATTCGACAACTACGCCGGGGAGGATGTGCTGCTGTTGGACGAGTTCCGCTCCAGCTTGACGTTCTCGCTGCTGCTGAATGTGCTGGACGGCTACCCCATGCAGCTGCCGTGCCGCTATGCCAACAAGCAAGCCTGTTTCACGGTGGTGTATCTTGTCAGCAATATTCCCCTCCAGCAGCAGTACCCCAATGTGCAGATAAGCGAGCCGCAGAGCTTCAAGGCGTTGGAGCGCCGCATCCATGAGGTGTTGGAGCTGCTGCCTGGCGATGACCCGGATATGCCGTTTTGAGGGGGTGCCGTGATGCTGCATCAATATCCCGATGTCTTGACCGTCCGGCAGGCGGCGGAAGCCCTGTGCGTCTGTGAGGCGTCCGTCTATCGTATGGTCAAAGAGCGCAGTATCGGCTTTCGCCGGGTTGGCCGAAAGATTCTGATTCCCAAGGTCTGCCTTGTGGATTATCTCAACTCGGCACGCTATCAAGTTTCAAGCTGCAACAGCGGACAAATCTACCCTGCCAGGAAAGGAGAAAGAACATGACAGGTTGTCTGCAAATCAAAAACGGAATGTACTATATTGTCCTCAGCACCTATGAAAACGGAAAGCGGAAGCGCCCCTGGATTGCCACCGGCCTACCGGCCAAGGGCAACAAGCGGAAAGCGGAGCAGATGCTCCGGGAGAAGCTGCACAAATGTGAACTGCAATCCGGCATCATCCGCTCCGATGTGCTGTTTTCGGACTACGTTCGCCACTGGCTCACCATCGCCCGGCGCAAGGTGGATGAGGTGACGTATCAAGGTTATCTCTGCCTCGCTAATACCCACGTTCTGCCCTATTTTGACGCCCTGGGAATCAAGCTCCAGGATGTGACGCTGCCTGTGCTGCAAGCCTACATCGATGAGAAGCAGACCAGGGGCCGAAAGGACGAAAAAGGCGGCCTTTCGGCCCGGTCTTTACGGATGCATAAGAACATCCTGCACCAGACGCTGGATGAAGCCGTGAAGGCCAATCTGCTGCCCAGCAATCCAAGCCAGTACCTTGTCCTGCCCAAGCAGGAACGGCACGAAGCCCGCTTCTATAACGCCCAGCAGCTGCAAGCCCTTTTCGACGCCATCCGTGACGAGCCCATCTATCCCATGGTGAAGATTACGGCCCTGTATGGCCTTCGCCGCAGCGAATTGCTGGGCCTCAAATGGGACAGCATCGACTTTGACGCCGGAACCATGACCATCCGGCACACGGTTGCCAAGGTAACCAGCATCGTGGAGAAAGATAAGACCAAGAACGCCAGCAGCCGCCGATCGTTTCCGCTGACGGAGGAAGCCCGGTCTATCTTCGCCGCTGCCAGGGCCGCCCAGGCCCAGAATCGCCGCCTGTTCGGCAGGGAGTACCACGCCAGCGACTATGTGTTCACCTGGCCCGATGGTCGGCCCTATTCGCCGGACTACATCACGGACAAGTTTTCCACCCTGCTGCGGAAGCATGACTTGCCCCACATCCGGTTCCATGAGCTGCGACACAGTTGCGCCAGCTTGCTCCTCAACAACGGATTTGGCTTGAAGGATGTCCAGGAATGGCTGGGCCACTCCGACATCAAGATGACCGCCAACATCTACGGACACCTTGACGTAGCCAGGAAGCAGAACATCGCCGACCGCCTCTCCGGCAGCCTTGCGGAGAAGTGGTAGAAAAAGGGTAGAAAAATGAGCGGTTTTTGCAACGCCAGGAAAAATGAAAAAGTCCCGAAACCCTCATGGTTTCAGGACTTTTCGTTGGTGGAGATAAGCGGGATCGAACCGCTGACCTCTTGAATGCCATGGAAGAATCACGACTTTTATACTGTATAAGTTGCGGAAAATATGTAAATATCAGCATTATTCAGAACTTTTCCGGGCACAAATATTATATATTTTCCATGTGTTCCACACCCGTTCCGTTGGAATTCCGCTTGACTTTTTGAGGCAATATACAGGCGACAGACTTATATTATAATCCGCTGTGAGTATAGCCGCATCGTCATGTAGCCGCACTGCCTGGATGCGGGCGATGATCTGGGGGCTCTTTTCGTTTTGGCTTCACAATATGTAATTGGGATTTGGGATATTACCTATTTGTTCTAAATAGTAAATATCCTACAGTTTGTTTGGTAGTGTTCTGTATTTTTTTATAACGATATAAGTCTGCGCTCTTTGGATACCCTAAAGAGCGCAGACTTTCTTTTCCTTTTTTGAAGAATCAAGTCAGCCTTGAGTGACTATATCTCCGCCTTATCGTGCAGTCTTTTCTATGCTGTAACCATATTCTTCAGCCTTTTCAACAAACTTCGTAAAGTTTGAAAGAGTCCATTGGTTACACACAACCATTTCTGTACCGTCATTAAGCGTAATCACATCTTCTGGCGCACAAAAATAGTTGCGGTCTTTAGTCATGCGTTTTTCACATATTTCGTAAGTACCTTGGATACTCTTCGGGAAAGCTTTTTGAATGTCTGTAAGCGAGATATCCTTGTGATCTTCAGTATATTTCTTTATTACCTCCAGTACTGCTCTGCGCTTAGAAAGATTATCTATCCCTGCAAAACTGTATTTCGAATAGTCTCGACTTACAACCTTTGAAAAAGTATCAAGAGCTGCTTTTTCTTCTGCACTCACTTCCTCATCGGTCATAAGACACTCTGCAACAGCACTAAGTAAAGGCTTATTTGTCTCGTAAAACTCCATTAATAATTTTTTCTCAGCATCAGTAATCGCCATAATATAATCCCTTTCTTCCCCTTCACAAATATTTGAATAACTTAAACATCTTAAGTAGTTTTTTATGTTGTATTCACCATCATCCGTTGGCTTTTTTGCCAAGCAAGGGCTAAGTACAATATCAACGACATCTTGATAATTAATATTTATGTATTCTTTTTGGACTGCTGCGGTACTCTTGGCTGTCAAAAACACATATATGGGAGAAAAATACTTTTCCTTATTAGTATATTGTTTTTCCCGCCCCCACTTATAGTAGAGTTCAGTTTGCATGCAACCGGATGTTTTTCGATAATCGTTTTCCTTACTTCCAACCTTGTTTTCGATTATTATCGGAAGGATTTTGCGTTCTCTATCAATGGTGATATCAAGCTCAAGCAAGATATCAATTAAACCCTTATTATTCTTCTTTGAACTGCTAACAACTTCTCCGGTGTTATGTTCTCGATCAACGAAAGCATTATGAAGTTTATAGTTACCAATAAGAAATGTCCGCTCATAGTTTTCAGGCAAAAAAGCATCTCTATTTCTCTCATATCCTTTAGCTTTCGATAAAAGAAGTAAAAATTCTTGTAACGGATAATCGCTTAAACCGTGACTTTCTTCGGGGCGAAGTATCCAAGCGATAAAGTTACTATGTACCTTTTCGTTTCTATCATCTCCGATGATACTAAAAAGGCTTTTTTTAGAATAATAATTCGTAAGATTGATATACACGTTTGATGTCCGAAGATTAGCTACCTTTGTTTTGATGTCGTCCACTTGTATTCCTCCCTTAAAAAGCAATTTTTCCTGTTCAATTAATGTGTAATGTGACAAACGGTTACTATTTCATTGTTCTCCTATCTTCCTCCTACAACCCGTTCCAACTTCTCCCACACCTTGACCATGGCGTAGGTGTCCAGTTCACAGTATTTGAGCAGATTGCGGCGGGTATTTTCCCGCTCTTCAGGCGGCATATCCTTGATTTTCGGGAAGATGGTCATGGCCTCACTGCCGTTGTGGACGCCATCCAGATTGTGATAGTCCAGCTCAGGATCGTCCGGGAACATGGCGGGCAGAACGCTCTTGATGGAGAACGAGCCACCCATGGCGCGGTTATAGTAATGCCCGGATCGAAACGGTACCAGCAGATCCACCATATTGTCCCGGATATTCAGCAGATGCTCCGAAAGGTCGGGGAATGCCTCCGCCACACAGTCCGCAGTATTTGGATTTGGAAAGGTAGAGCATAGCAACACCTCCGACATTTTCTCTATGGTAGCATATAAAGATTAAAAGTTCAACTAATGATATTATTACTTTATAAACGTGTACCAACTTTGGGACAAGCGAATGGGCAGTAAGCCCATTCGCTTGTCCTTGTTGTGATATACGAAAGTTAATTGTTCTCGGTTTAATCGGCCAGGACACCGGTGATGTCGGTGACAGTTCCGTCCTCGTTCACCACGATATCACCCTGTAACAACATCTTGATGGCGAAGCCGTGGCCGGCCAGCAGGAACGGACAGTTCACCACATCCTTCACGCACTTGATCTTCAAAAAGTCGCTCTCGTCATATTTCGGCTCAACCTTTTCTCTCTTACACTTATTGAGATACGAAACATACTGTTTCCTCATAGCCTCCTCGCTATCGTAATTGTAGCCGTCGAAGTCCAGTAGAGCGATTTTCTTTCCGGAATCTATCAGAGATTTGATCCAGCGATAGGACTCTGTACCCGCAATCAGAGCGGCGTAGATAGGGAAGTACATCTTTTTCCGGGCCAACAGGTAGGGCATGGGGACGTACTCTCCGTTTTCGTACCCCATGGTAAAGAGGGCATCGCTGTTCTGATACCCCAGCTCCTGACAGGGATACCGGCTATCCTTCTTGTTCCCAACTTCGGTTTTGGTAAACCATTTGTTTCTCCACTCAAAGAATTCCGGCAGAACCTTCCCATCCTTTACGAAACAAGGGTACACCTTGCTGGGCTGCCAAAAATGCTCAAAAGTGTTGGAAATCATGCCGTCCGGCGTGTGGACAGGACCGGCGTACATGGGGGAGATCTCCTTGGGAAAATTGGGGTGTTCTTTCAAGAATTCCTTATCCCGTACTACACGCGAGGTCACGTCGATAATGATCCGGTCATCAATGTCGGGGCACTGATTTCGATAGAAAGCGGTGTTTTTCACGTCCTGGAAGTTCACAAAATGATGCTTCAGCAATACGATGTTTGAGTTCTCCATGTTTTTCTCCTTTTTCATAAAATGGTGTGTTTGTACGTCAAAAGTTTCTTTTTCTCCTAAAAAGAAAAAAAGAAACGACAGACGGTCATCTGTCGTTTCGTGAAGAACTACTCGGTAGAGTAATGATACACAAAATATGAGGGCTTGTAAAGAGCTAATCCTATTAAATTATTGTGAACAAGGGCATATGCACCGCTTATGGTACAGAACAGCGGCAGAGCTCGCTTTCATACTCTACCCCTATTCCATATTGTATCGCAGGGAATAGTACTGTGCCCTCCAATCTCTGAACCAGTTGTCAAATTCCCCAACGACCTCATCATACGCATACCGAAAGCTTTCATAGCAACTCATATCTGCCGAGATTTCAGAGAAGCCGGCATGCGGAACACAGCCCCGAAGAATGACAAAGCTTTCCTCCGCGTAATAACCTGGCATGCCCTCGTTGATCTCTAAGAGCAGATCCTCGCATAGGCAGCGTGCGGCATTGAGTTCATTCAGCTTACATCCGGACGGGCAAAAATCCATGGGCATTTTTCTGAATGCACTAAGGCAGCTCAACGTTTTCCCACGCCCGTGTCAGATTTTCCCGTACGCTATCATCCGGCATATCGCTGGGCAATTCCTCCGGTGTGTCTTCCAATATCGGTTCATCTTCCTCGGCTGCCGCAATAATATCCGGATCCTTTCGCAGTGTCTCCAAAGCATATGGCAGGGCATCCGGGGCATTTTTCACGGCGGTTAGGACAACCTCCTTGTCATTGCGCAGCTCCTCAGAGGCAAACTGCAAAGCCAATCCGTCGATCTCCACGGCAGCCAGAACGACTTTCCGGTCTCCCTCCATCCCTATGGGGATGCCGTATTCTTCCCGCTTTTTTCAAAGTCCGTCATCTTACTCATCCTCTTTGTACAATAGCTTATCGTCAATCTTTTCCGATGGAATAATCGCCGATGTTTCTGACAGAAGCTCCATTGGGGTTGATACATACTCCGGTCGCTGCGTCGTATTTTAGCCCACGGTAGAAAATCGGCAGGATGTACTTCACAATCGTATACGGATCCAGTTGGGATATACGTTCAATCTCTTTTGGCACATCCTTTTGCGGAGCAAAAAACTCAAACCGGTATTCTTCAGCCTCGGTGAAAGCGTCCGGCAGCATATCGGCTTTCAGCGATGCCGTATAATGCCCGAATTCCTTTTCACCGCCGGTGAAATGTAATCTTCCGCTGAATGCGTCAGCGAGAACAGAAAGAAGCGCACGGCTCAGATATACCGGCAGTTGGCTTTCAGAAAAGTGATCCTCTTCCGCCAGCTTCAAAAACACATCCCTATATAGGAAAGAATCCTTATCTCTGAGACTGCGCAACAGATCCTCAAGTACGAATTCATACTCCGGCATTCTTGCATTTCGATCATTTCCGCCCGCGTTGGTCACCATGAGCATAAAGGAATCCGCCTTGTCCAGATTCAGGATCTTTTCAATTGTCGCGGCCACAGATTTATACTCCGCTGTAATTTCGTGAATTTTTCCTCTGTGATCACCATATAGAGTAAGATCGATCCAACATACACGACATTTTCCCATAGTAATTATCTCCTTTTTGATAATTAAAAGATTTTGGCTTTGACAGCATTGTATACCAATCTTTATCGTTTGTCATTGATACTCTTTTATAGATTCAATCAGGCTTTCTCTTACGATCAATCATGCAGGGAGTGTCCGTCAACCATCAATACGGCGCTCTGCCTCGTTCTGAGATCAGTGACCTCCATCGTATGGTTCGGCTCGTCAGAGTCGTTATAGTAATCATCCCGATAGAGGGAAGCGATACAGTATAGATACGGAGCCATATCATTGATATCCGCAATGTCAGCAAGACTTACCCTGTGTTCCTCCCGGAACTCCACAGCTCTGCTGACCTGGCTCAACACCAAAACGGCCGCCGTGGGGAAAGCATCACAGAGCCACTGGATCAGGCTTGTCCCGATCAACTGGATATAGTCGATAATGATGAGTTTTACATTGGGACATTCGGATCTGATCTTTTCCAGTAAAGTTCTTCCCTTGAGGGCTGTATATGGCGTATCGTCCACATATAAGTATGGCAGTCGGTCTTCTGACGCCTTTCCCGCTGCGAGCACCCGGTCAACGATTTCTTTCGCCGGATGCTCCGGAGAGATATAGCAGACTTCCGCCCTTTGCATGATCAGGTTCGCTGCAATATTGGCGGCCAGCATGGTTTTTCCCATGCCCGGTCTTCCCGCCGCAAGGCTGATGTTTCCCTCCGTTAAGAATGCCATTTCATCCAGCCGAGAGAAACCTGTTTTCACCAAGTTATGTGGATTCTTGCTCACGTCTCTCAAAATCGTGTCTGCGGTTTTCATAAACGACTCCTTTCAAAAAGCGGTTTCCCCGGTTATTCCGCGACAAAGGGGTATTCGTCCTTGCCCTGTGTAATTCCATACAGGGCGACGAATAACAATAACCCTATGTGAATTATTGTAGCAGACGCCGGTGCGACGGTCAACGGGATTAACACCCTAAGCCTTCCGTTTTCCCGGTTTGTTTGCTGCAACACGCCTCCTTCCAGCTTCGGAAACCGCCTTTCCATGCTGCTGTTTTTCTGCAATCTACCCCCTGCGTCAGCACGGATATTGACTTAGGGTTACTGGCGAAGATTGGGAGGTTGCGTGCGTTCCTTGTTGACATATACACCCAATGGGTGTATTATGATGGGGCGAGGTGATTCAAATGGATATTCGTGAGATGAGAAATCGTCTTGGTGAAACTCAGAGCGAGTTTGCCGAACGATATCACATTCCGTTTCGCACCATTCAGAACTGGGAGGCCGGTGCGCGTGTGCCTCCTGCATACATTAAAAGTCTTCTGGAGGACCGTGTAAGGGCGGACCTTGTGAATCGCAGGACCGTTGCACTTCCGAAGTATGATCCAAAGAAGGTGGATCTTCCGAAGCGGAGCGATTTCATTGGCTCCCTTTCATGGCTGAGAGCGGTGGGCGAGCAGATTGGCCAACCGATTATCTTTGCTCTGGATGAGGCGCTCATGTGCCAGGGAAGCTTCGGGGGCAGAAGCGATGAATACATCGTATGGGTCTACGGAGATGATTCCCTGTCGAGGTTTAACGGCGTAGTCGTACTCGGCGATCATGTGAGTTCCTACCATGTGCAGGAAAAGAACGGCCTGCGCTATACGGACTTCAACCGGACAATTGCCGATGCACTTGCCAATGAACCCATTTTGGATATGCAGGGCATTACAGAAGCACTCAGTCGTTATTACTACAAAAACGGCAGCAGCTTTGCGGGATTGTTCCCTCCCCCCGAGTACGAGGAAGCATTTTCAAAACTGGCGGATGAAGCCATCCACTATTATAATAGTTAAAGAGGGTGATGACATGAATCTATCCGCAGAGGAAAAATTGATGTATGCTGTGATGAACGCAGTTTTCAGCAGCGGTATCCCCATTGATTTCAAAGGAGCGATGGTGCTGAAAGCCTGTCTGCTGGAGGCCGGCTTTCCCGATGAAATCCGCCATACCGCGGATATTGACGCAAACTGGTACTCGGATTCACCGCCGTCTGCTGAGCAGTTGGTCGAGTCGCTGGAGGCCGCTCTACAGAAAAACGGAATCAATCTCCATGTGGATCTATACAGGATGTACGGTGAGGGTCGCTCTGCTGGATTTGAACTATCCGATCCCAGCACGGGAGAGATTCTTTTTACAATAGATATGGATGTGAACCGCCCGGTGCAGCCGGCCCGAATCTATGAGGTGGCGGGGCTTCGGTTCCGCGGGATATCTCCCGATCAAATGTTGGCAGATAAGATTTCTGCGATCTCAACTGACAAGGTGTTCCGAAGAATCAAGGATGTTGTGGATCTGTACTATTTGTCTCAGGTGTTCGAGCTTGACCTGGATCGCCTGCAGCAAACGCTGCGCAGCAGCGGCAAAATCCTGGAGGATTTCCACGGTTTCCTTGGCGCAGATGAAGAACTGAGACACGCCTATGAAAAGTTCCGATTCACCGGTGGAGTGAACAAGCCGCCGTTTGACGAGGTGTATGTAAGGGTCAAAGCGTATTTGAAAGATGTCTTGCCGACGGAATCAGTTGGCCGCTGAGCCAAGAATTCCCCCGGCTTTAGCCCTGGGAAGTGTCAAAATAACAGCAAGGAAGAGTAATCCACTACCCTTCCCTGCTGCTATTTTTTATCTCTTCGCCCCTGGTCGTGCCGTCATTCCCAAATACGCAGGCTGCGTAAATGGCGTCAACTGGTTCAAAGATCGTGGCCAGTGGGCAGAAAACGATATCGAACCGGCACCCGGTATGATTATCTTTCGATTGGGATAACAAGGGCAGCTCCGGCCCGCAGGACGGCGAATCCGATCATACCGGTATCGTTGAACGGGTAGAGGACGGCATTGTCTACACGGTCGAAGGAAACTCAGGTGATAGCTGCCGAGAAAACCATTATGCTGTAGGCTACAACGAAATCCTGGGCTATGGGATTCCTGCCTATTAACAGCAAATGCCACCCAAATGGGTGGCACTTATATATGAATGTCCTTGTATTTGTCTAATTCGAGGATTATTCGGTAGATTTGCTCTTGTTCTGATTTGCTCTTTGTCAGTAGAAGCTCATAGCATTTTGCGGGGATATCTGTGCCGTCATCCGGTGTGCATCCAATCTTATCGAAGAGCTTTGAGAGAGGAACATCTATTGCTGCAGCAATCTTCTCGATGCTCTCAAGAGTCGCATTTTTCTCACCGCGCTCGACCTGTCCTATATACGTTGGATGGCAACCGGAAAGCTCAGCTACCTTTTCCTGGCTGAATCCCAATTGAAGTCTGTAACTTCTTATTCGTTGACCAACTGTCTTTGCTATCTCACTCATTCTAGGCACCTCATTATGTTCTGAATATAGTCTATAAATATTGGAACTGTTTTTCCATAGACCATTGATATTGTTTGCCCTGCGGTGTATACTATAAGTATTATAATTGTGGAAAGTAGTGCCTTTGAGCACTGGCTGAGGGCTGAACGATGATAAATCAAACTTGTTGCTTTACCGGCCATAGAAAAATACCGTTGGATCAACTGGAGAGCGTGACCCAACGGCTGAGGGATGCTGTTATTGCAAGTATTAAGGACGGCTATCTGTATTTCGGTGCTGGCGGAGCCTTGGGATTTGATACTCTTGCTGCGCAGACAGTATTAAATCTGAAAAAAGACTATCCACAGATTAAGTTTATCCTTGTCCTACCCTGTAAAACGCAAACCAGGGGCTGGAAGCAAGAAGATATTGAAGAATACAACCGGATAATGAAGGCTGCTAACAAAGTAGTATATACATCACAAGATTACTATAACGGGTGTATGCACAAACGAAACCGTCACCTCGTAGATAATAGCAGCAGATGTATTTGTTTTCTTACAGAGAAAACAGGCGGCACATTTACAAATACCGGGCTGAAAAGGCCAGTTGCACGGACTTTCGAGGCCGCCGTGACG